>CAKZYM010000728.1 GCA_937884685.1 uncultured Calothrix sp. | reverse complement strand
TGCTGTGTGCTTATTTGCAAAGCAGCTTTGTATTATTTAATGGCTTTTTCAATTTTTTCGGCTTTATCACCTTTGATTCTATTCCTGTAAGCATCACCAAGATTATTTTGCGTTGTAGCCCAATCTTGGGGGAAAGCTTGCTGAGTTCTAACTAGCAAAGCAGCATTGTAGGATTGAATCGCTTTTTCAATATTTTCGGCTTTATCACCTTTAATTCTGTCACTGTAAGCAGTGGCTAAATTATTTTGTGTCATTGCCCATTGTTTAGGGAAAGCTTGCTGCGTAAATACTTTAAGAACAGTTTCATAACTGACAATAGCAATTTCCATATTGCTAGCTTTATTACCCAGAGGAAACTGCTGAATCAAATTACCAAATTCAGCAATAACTGTTGCGATAGATTTACCTGCATCGGCTTCTGCTTCTTCAAAATAACTTGTTGCACAACGTAGCAATATTTCAGCCAAAATGCCATTGAGTTTATTTGTATTTGCAGCAAACAAGGGGTAAACAACTTCCGCATTACCATTGCTTTCTGATATTGCTAGCAATATCTCGCTCAAAAATTGGAAATAAGCTTGTAAATCATCCTGAGACTGCTGCTGACTCATAAAAAAGAATGTTACCCATATCTTCGTATTATTTCAGTCTAATTTCTTCAAATTTCAGAAAAATATTCAATTAAATAATAGTTTTTAATTGCAAGATTTTAATAACATCAAAAAGATGGTGCGTGACGGTAATTTTAAATTATCTCGTTATAGGTGATAAATTATCATAACCGTCACTCACCCTACAAGATTACAAAACATGAAATATTAATAATTGTCCATTGAAAATTGTTAATTGACTCTTGGCTTACGACAACACCTGCAAATACCTCGCGGAAACCTACCCCGAAGAGTTCGCAAATTGGCTGCTCTCTACCGATACCTCAGATATCAAAGTACTCAAAACCGAACTCAATCTCGAACCAATTCGCGCTGATTCCGTTACATTGCTGCAAACTTCCAATCAAATTTTACATGTAGAATTTCAAACTCAACCAACATCAACACCACCTCTAGATTTCCGAATGCTCAATTACTACATCAGATTGAAGCAAATATATTGGTGTGACATCGAACAGGTAATAATCTTCCTCCAACCCAGTAATTCGGAAATGGTTTTTAAGACAGAATATGTAGATAAAAACACCCGTCACAGATACCGAGTTATTCGCTTATGGGAACAAGATTCCGCACCTTTATTAAATAATCCCGCACTTCTACCTCTAGCAGCATTAGCAAAAAGCAATTCACCTGAAAGCTTATTACAGCAAGTTGCAAATGCGGTAGATATGATTGAAGAAAGTGAAGCACAAAAGAATATATCAGCCTGCACCCAAATCTTAGCCGGATTACGATTTGACAGAAATTTAATCAATCAACTATTTCGAGAGGAAATTATGCAAGAATCAGTGATTTATCAAGATATTATTCAACGAGGAGAGCAACAGGGAAAGAAACAAGAAGCTTTACAATACACTATGCGTTTACTTAACCGTCGTATTGGTAACTTGAATTCAGAAATTCAACAGCGAATTAATGCTTTATCTACAACTCAATTAGAAGACTTAGGAGAAGCGCTGTTAGATTTTTCCAACCAAAATGATTTAACCACCTGGCTTGAGAATAATTCCTAATAGATAACTAATGTAGAGACGTAGCAGTGCTACGTCTCATAAATCTAGGTCATCCAAACAAATCAAATTAAAACCTAAGTTAGCCCACGCAGGTGGGCTTTGTTTCTGTAGCCCTACTCTTCCAGAGTAAGGGTGATTGGTAAGCTTTACTCTTCCAAATAAGCTTTTATCGCTTCATTCACCATCTCAGTCATCGGTTTACCCTGACTCTCAGATGCTTGTTTGAGTTGGTCGTAAACGTCATCTCTAACGGTGACTCGATGTCTCAATTTCTTCGCAATACTAGCGCTCTTCGGTTTATAATTCCCCGCATATTCGCGAATCGCATCAAATCCAACTCGATTACAAAAGTCTCCAAAGCTCTCTTCTGTTTCCTTACTTTCCTTGAAGTAAATAAACATCGGCTCTAGCTGCGTTTCCAACTCTTCTGCTTTCAATTTCTGCATATAAGGTTGTGCTAACCGAGTTTGATTTGGACAACCTCCCAACCACAGTTGATAGGTATTCGGTCCGCTACCTACAAATCCCATTTCTGCCATGTATGGACGAGCGCAACCGTTGGGACAGCCGGTCATCCTCACCACAAAACTTTCTTTTTGTAAACCTAATCGATTTAAAAGTTTACGAATCCGGTCCAAAATGCCGGGAATTGCTCTTTCAGATTCGGCGATCGCTAATCCACAGGTGGGAAGTGCTGGACAAGCCATTGAGTAGCGCACCAGTGGTTCAATTTTTTCGGGGTCGCTATTAACACCATGACTTTGCAGTATTTCTTCAATAGCTGCTTTTTTATCTGGTTCGATATCGAGAAATATCAGATTATGATTGCCTGTCAATCGAATATCTAAATTGAATTGCTCAACTATTTTTCGCAGTGCAGTTTTGAGTTGAAAAGAACCTTCATCTTTAACTCGACCGTTGTCGATGGAGATTCCTAAAAACAGCTTTCCATCACCTTGTTCGTTCCAACCGAGATAGTCGTAATATTTAAAATCAGGTAACTGCTTAAAAGGTTCAACAGACTTACCGAAATATTCCTCAACCTTGGAACGGAATTTTTCTACACCCCAATCATTAATTAAATATTTCAACCGAGCATGTCTTCTTTGAACTCTATCACCATAATCTCTTTGAGTCGCAACGATTGCTTTAACTAAATCATAAACGTCTTCTTTGGAGACATAACCAATCTCATCAGCCTTTCTAGCGAAAGTTTCTTCTTTGTTGTGAGTTCTTCCCAAACCACCACCACAAAAGACATTGAATCCCTGCAACTCTGAATTTTCATTGGTAATTACCACCAAAGATAAATCTTGAGTATAAAGGTCAATGCTATTATCACCGGGTACCGTCACGCTAATTTTAAACTTGCGTGGCATGTAGTGGGTACCGTAAATCGGTTCGGGGGAATCGTGAAAAATAGTTCCCGTACCATTACGTTGACGAGCGGCTTTTACCTCCGGACTTTCTTCAGCGCTGATAGCTTTTTCACCATCGAGCCAAATTTCATAATAAGCACCAGTTTGTGGTGTAAGTAAATCGGCTATCTTATCAGCGTACTCAATGGCGTATTGATATTCTGGTTTATTTTTAAAAGGAGCAGCAGGAGCCATTATATTACGATTCAAATCTCCACAAGCGCCTAAAGTGGAACCCATGTTTTTGACAATCGTAGCAATAGTAGCTTTGAGATTTTTCTTGAGAATTCCGTGTAGCTGGAAACCTTGACGAGTAGTGACCCGCATCGTATGGTTCCCGTAATCATCAGAAAGCTTATCTAGAGCTAAATATAGCTGAGGTGGAATAAACCCCCCCGGATTTCGGGTTCTGAGCATCATTTGATAATCTTTTTCTTGTCCGAGAGTGCGATTATCGCGATTATCTTGCTGATAAGAACCGTGAAACTTAAGAATTTGTATCGCTTCTTGACTAAAGTGAGTAGTATCTTGTTGAATCTCAGTAGCTACAGGTTCGCGCAAAAAATTACTACGTTCCTTGATTCCTTCAAGCTTAGAAGATTTACGGTTTGTGTTTTCGGGAGGAGCAGACTGAACCATTGCAGTGGTATTGTGTTCTCGTGGTGACTACCTACATCGCCGAAGCACCTTGCAAAACAGTATCCTAATTACCAGTCACTATTTTAATAACACCGACTAAAATAACACCTTCATCTCTGATACCAATTTGACCTTGGAAAAAGTTGAAGATGTTTACAACAAACAGATTGAACGGTATTACTAATTACTGATAACTGCTCACTGATAAAGATGCATCCTTTCGGCTAAGTACATTCCCGGTAATCCGGTCGGAATTAAGGGGAATAACCTGATTTTATCACGCAAGAAGGAAGCCCCATCGCCCATCGAAGCAAGACTTAACAGTCAACAGTTATCAGTGAACAGTTAGGAGTTAATAATTATTTCTCTCACTCCCTGACTCCCTGACTCTTTTCTCCCCCTCTTGCTACTTTCTACTTTCTACTTTCTACTTTCTACTTGCTACTTTCTATAAAAAACCCAGTTTCTCAACAAATATGCTGAGAAAATGAGTTTTTTTGAG
>CAKZYM010000727.1 GCA_937884685.1 uncultured Calothrix sp. | reverse complement strand
GAGTTAGGAGTTAGGAATTAGGAGTTAGGAGTTAAGAGTTAGGAGTTAAGAGTTAGGAGTAAATAGTTAGCGACCAAGATGGTCGCACTACAATATTTTCAAATTTTAGTTTTACACCAGCTAATACTGATGACTGTTCACTGTTCACTGATAGCTGTTTTCGTTTATCTGGCACAAAAGCTGATTTTTTTAGTCTTATTTAAGTAAGTGGAATGACAAATTTATTAGAACAAGGAAAATCATCTTTGTATAGTTATTCCTTGTTTATTATTCCATATCCTTAATCTCTATCATCACAGTTGCTTGTATAAATTACTTGTATAAAATATATTTTTTTACAGAAATATTTACAAAGAATATCTTAATTATAAAACAACCAGAAAAGTATAATCATTACTTTCAATTTTATCTGGAATTCCGGAAAATAAACTTTGACTGTAGTGGCTTAAATTATTCTCTACTAAATAATCAATCTGCAAATGTTAAAGCTGATTCTAAAAAGAATATCATTTTTACTTACGGTTAGCTTATTAGTTAATGGTTTACCAGCTTCTGCTTCTGAATTTGATACACTTTTGTGTCTGGAGAAGTCTGGAAAAATAGCAAGAGATTATAGGGGGGATAATCGCGATCGCGATTATCGAGGAAGATATGACGATAGAGACGGAGAGAATGGTCGTGATGGACGCAGTGGAAGAAGTGGACGCAGCGGTAGAGATGCTACTGTTTTTGCTGACGGTTCTGCTGTAAATCTTGATTTATCTGGTAGAGATGGTGAAGATGGGGAAGACGGTGATGATGGTTATAGACCTCGCTGTCGTCGTGGATATGGTGGGAAGGTAAAGCGAAATATCCATGCTCCAGACGGTGGTAGAGGTGGTGATGCTGGTAGCGGTGGTAACGGTGGTAGCGGCGGTTCGGTGACCGTTTATTATAGTAATATTGCTGATTTAAAAAGTATTTTAGTACGCAGTCAAGGAGGAGAGGGAGGACGCGGGGGACGCGGTGGTGATGGTGCTATAGGCTGTCGCTGTCGCCGTCGTAGTTGGACTGTTAAATCCTGTAGCGGGAAGAAAGGTACTGATAGTTATAAGTGTAAAAAGCGTAAATATCGATGTTATCAGGGTAGCGACGGACGCGACGGTCGAGACGGTAGATACGGAAGTCGTGGTGGTTTGTGAGTTTTGAGCTTAATTAAAGGAAAACAACAGCTTTCACCAGATAATCCCGGAGCAGAATTAAATTTTTATGAGTTACAGGGTAAATCAATTCGTTTATCTAAAAATCGCTGGATTACTCGCAATGGTGCAGTTTCGTTACTTGCTCCCGGTTCGGTAATTGCAGATAAATATCGTGAATTTGATAAGCGAATAGAAAGAGATTTTCAGGTAGTTTGGCAAGAAAAACGGTCGATAACTAATTTTCAAAAAGCTAATCTGAAATTGAATTTAAACAACGACGGTAAAATTGAAGTCGATTTTCCCAAAAAGCTGTGGCTTGATATTAGCAAAAAACAGGAAGGTGATTTAACAAAATTAGTAGTAAATCATGCGATTCCAGAAACAGAAGTTACCGAATTAAAACCCGCTGATTTTGTCGGCAGCGATGAAAATCTAACTTTTAGTATAGTAGATTTAGCCGGTAAATCCGATGTGATAAAAACTCGATTTCGAGTGGAATATGAAATCAGAGGAGATAACGGAGGAGAATACGAATACGAAATTCCTCCCGAATTAGTTACCCAAGACTACAACCGTTTCATTTTAGCTTTAGGTAAACTACCAATCCCCAAAGAAGGATTAGAAATTGGAACAAAAGTCCGCGTCAAAGTGACAGCAATTCGTTCTCTAGGTAAGCGTTCCAAGGAGCAAACAATTAAATGGAAAGGGAGAGTGAAAGTTAGGAGTTAGGAGTAGCAAGTAGCAATTAGCAAGTAGCAAGTAGCAAGTAGCAAGTAGCAAGTAAAAAGTAATTATTAAATGTAGTGTTTGCATCTTGCTCTCTAGCTGCTCAACAATAACCAATAAGCAATTATCAATTACCCATTTTTAAAAGTAATCCATCATCCAAGGAGAAGTACCAGCAAATATCTGTGTAGCTGTGGATATTGCTTGTTCTGTTCCGTCGAGTTTTCCTGCAAGCTGTAATTGTTGGGGGGAAAATAATCCTGTATATAAAGGTGCTAACCCTCTGATATCTAGCTTTAATTCACCTTTGCCACCTTTGGTCATATTTCCGCTTCCGTTATGAATTGATAATATAAATTTACCGTTGTTTTCTGCTATTAAATCGTCAGTTATCTCTAAATGCAATTCGGTTTCAATCCCTGATAAGTAGCCACGTGTAGATAACGCTTTCTCTAAATTTATAATCCGCAACATCCAACATTGCTTAAACTTTATTTTGGCTATTTGCTCGGGTAATATTAATGTTAGATAGTCAATTACAGAACTGCGCCAACGTATTTTATCTATTTGAGCGCGGTGATTATTAAGGAATGACCAAAAAGTTTTTGTTGCTGCATTTGTGAGAACAACCCAATCCCTAACTCGTAGAATTGCACCGTCTTCTGCTGAATGTTGACTAAGTATTATATAACCTTGGGGTTGCTCCGTTGAACCGATAAGATAAGCATAGAAAGTATCTCTACTAGGATTCATGATTCTAGACCAAATCGGTCTAGCGCGATTCAAATATCCATTAATATTTTTTGCCTGCTTTTTATATAGTTCGTAAAAGATTTGAGAGTCTGTAGAAACAGCTTTTATTGGTAAAGGTTGTTCGCGAATTTGAATACTCTGTACTGGAGCTTCCCAACCGTAAAAACTACCTGCCTGCTCGTATCCCAATTTACGATAAAGCTGTTGAACTGAGGGATAAAGTACGGAGGTCGCTACACCCTTTGCATGAAGTTCTTTAATAGTTTGCTGCATTAAACTTAAGGCTGCACCAGTACCGCGATATTCTGGAGCAATACTAACACCAGCAATTCCAGTCATCGTAACGCTTTTACCACCCCACCATTGTGCCATCGGGATAACTGCTAATCCACCAATGACTTCTTTATTTTTGCGGATGACACGTATATTTTCGGTCTCCATTAGCTTAATCCAAGCTTGTTCTTCAACAGGAGAGCTTAAAAAACATTGACCTAAAATACTCCCAAAGGAATGGTTATCTTCAGAGTCACAATCACTACTATATATAAATTCCGACTTCATCGCACTCACCCTAAATTCCGCGCTTAAAAGACTAGTATGATAGATTGCATGAAGTCAAAGTAAAAAATTACAAAATTGTAATTTATATAAGCCTCGAAACAATAGTTGAACAGGAAAATTATCTCAATTTTATTGATATATTAAACACTAATCTTTTTGAATATAGTATAAATTTTATCCAATTAAAGTGTAACAAAAAGTGGTTAATTATTTAGGATGTTTTTTCATATAAATAACATTTTACAATAATTAGGAAGAGAATGAATAATTTCATGGAAGACTTTATTCAAGTTCATTAATTATTTAATTCTTTGTTTAATAAAAAAATAACATTATCTCCTTGTCTCCTTATTTTGCCAATCCCCACCTTAAAAAAAGTCCATCATCCAAGGAGAAGTACCAGCAAATATCTGTGTAGCTGTAGATATTGCTTGTTCAGTTCCGTCAATTTTTCCTGCTACTTGTAATTGTTGGGGGGAAAATAATCCTGTAAATAAAGATGCTAATCCTCTGATATCTAGTTTTAATTCTCCTTTACCACCTTTTATAATTTTTCCACATCCTTTAGCGATTGATAAAACATACTTACCGTTATTTTCTGCTATCAAATCATCTGTAATTTCTAAATGCAATTCGGTTTCAATCCCTGGATAATAATCGCGTGATGATAATGCTTTCTCTACATTTATAATCCGTAACATCCAGCGTTGAATAAATCTATTTTTAGCAGTTTGCTCTGGTAATATAAACATTAAATTATCAATAGCACTGCTACGCCAGCGTATTTTATCTATTTGAGAGCGATGGTTGCTGAGAAATGACCAAAAAGTTTTTGTAGCTGCATTTGTCAGAGTTACCCAATCAACTACACTTAAAATATTCTCATTATCTTGTGAATATTGGCTGATGATAATATAGCCTTCAGGTTTTTCTACCGAACCGATAACATAACCATAAAAAACTTCTTTATCACTTGGTTGGATGATTCGATTCCAAATAGTTTGATTTCGATTTAGATATCCATTAATATTTCTTGCTTGCTTCGTATATAGCTCATAATATATTTCTGAATCCAAAGAAACAGATTTTACAGGTAAAGGTTGCTCTTTAATTTGAATACTCTGCGCTGGAATTTCCCAACTACAAAAACTACCTCCTTGCTCGTACCCTACCTTTCGATAAAGCCGTTGAGTTGCAGGATAAAGAACTGAAGTCGGGACATCATTCTGATAAAGTTCCTTGATAGTTTGCTGCATCAAACTCAACGCTGCACCACTACCCCGAGACTCTGGAGCAATACCAACACCAGCAATTCCCGTCATCGGAACAGTCCCTCCATTCCACCATTGTCCCATCGGAATAGTTACCAATCCACCAACAATTTCTTTTTGCTTGCGGATTACACGAATATTTTCTACCCCCATCCGCTTTACCCAAGCTTGTTCCTCGTCAGGAGAAGCTAAAAAACACTGCGCTAAAATACTGCCAAACTTTTGCACATCCTCCGAACTTGTAACCGTGCTGTATTCAAATTCCCGCTTCATAATATTTACCGATGCAGCCAGTACGCTACAACGATACTACAATATTGGGAGATGGAAGGTAATAAGGAGACAAGGAGAAAATAATTATTAACTGTTCACTGCTCACTGTTAACTGCTAACTGATTATCGCATTCGCCAAAACATAATAGTGCTACCAATTGTGCCGATAATCATTCCGCTGATAATAATAGCAAAGGTAAATCCGACGGGAATACCCAAAAAGTTGAAACCGAAGATAAAGGAACTACCGTCAAATAATGCTAGGAACCAACCGATAGTGACCAGAGAAATATTTTTCCAGGTATTTAATAGTTGATGGTGCTGCAATAATAAAGCGGTAAAAAGTCCGCCTAGAGTACCACCTATAGTCTTCCCAATAACCATACCTCTGCTAAAAATTTCACTTGAAGCATCAACTAGATATATTTGCCAACCTATGGTCAAACCAACTAAAAAACTAGCTCCCCAAATCAATGTCAGAAGAGCAACATGAGATTGCTTAATTGCTTTTGTAGTCCACATCAATACAATACCGATAGTCAATCCTCCGATAGAACCAATAGTCGCACCATAACGGGTAAACTCTGACATAACATCTCTGGGATTAAGATGGTGCGAGAGATTCGTTAAAAACAGAAAAAAAGTACCAATACTTAAAGCAACAGCCCAGCCAAAGGCTATGAGGAATATTTTCATGCTTTTCTAAATCGTGAATGAATATTGAGGAGAGAGGGAGAAGAGGGGGAAGAGGGGGGAGAGGGGGTAGAAATTATATGTATTAACTCCTAATTCCTAAAGATTCCCAATCATCAATTCCCAGCAACTATCAACTAACAACTAACCACTAACCACTATCAACTAACCACTATCCACTAACAAATAATTTATGAAACAACGATTAACTGAAGGAAATATCGCTTCTACTTTGATAAAACTAACCATACCGATGGTTTGGGGTGTGTTTTCGATTATTGCTTTTAATTTGGTAGATACTTATTTTGTCGGACAGTTGGGAACGGAACCTTTAGCAGCGATGAGTTTTACGTTTCCTGTGGTGATGACTCTGGGTAGTTTGTCCATGGGATTGGGTGTGGGTGCTTCTTCGGTGATTTCTCGCGCGATTGGAGAAGGAGACCATCAACGAGTCCAAAAGTTTACTACCAATAGCCTAACTTTAGCAATAACTGCGGTTGTAATTTTTGTAATCTTTGGTTTGTTAACTATTGACCCTTTATTTACTGCTTTGGGTGCGAGTGGTGATGTACTGCCGTTGGTGCGAGAATATATGCAGATTTGGTATATCGGTATGGTATTTTTGGTAGTGCCGATGGTGGGTAATAATGCAATCCGCGCTTCTGGAAATACGATTACACCGAGTTTAATTATGATGTTTTCAGCAGCGTTAAATATTGTTTTAGACCCATTATTAATATTAGGAATAGGCGGTTTTCCTCGTTTAGAATTACAAGGTGCAGCGATAGCTACAGTCATCGCAAGAGCAACCACTTTGATTGCTGCTTTATTTGTACTCCACTTCAAAGAGCGAATGCTGTATTTAAAGATTCCTTCCGCTCAAGATACTTTATGGTGCTGGAAAGATATTTTATATGTTGGTTTACCTGCTGCTGGTAGCAACATGATTAATCCGATATCTATTGGTGTCGTTACAAGTCTTTTAGCTGGATTTGGTTCTGAAGCTGTTGCTGCTTTTGGTGTTGCATCTCGGATAGAATCTTTAGCTATGATTGCTTTGATTGCTTTAGCTGCTTCGATGGCACCTTTTGTGGGTCAAAATTGGGGTGCGAAGAAGTATGCAAGGGTTGGTAAAGCTTTGCAATTAGGTTCTGTATTTTGTATAGTTTGGGGTTTAATCGGAGCAGCAATTTTAGCTGTTAGCGCACCAACTTTAGTTAATTTCTTTAATCAAAACCCCGATGTTGTGAGAATCGCTTCTCAATACCTACGAATTGTACCGATTAGCTATGCTGGTGCGGGAATAATTTTAGTATCAAATTCTGCTTTTAATGCTTTGGGTAAACCGATTCCTTCGGTGGTAATGACGGTAGTTAGAATGTTCGTACTGTATATTCCTTTAGCTTATTTTAGTGGACAGCTTTACGGAGTTAACGGCATATTTGCAGCGGCTTGTATTTCCAATTTGATTGTAGGAATTGGTGCTTATTTATGGAATCAGAAAACCTGTGGTGTTAAAGCTGCGAAGAAAGCTGAAGTTGTTTAATTATAGGTAATAGGTAATGGGTAATAGGTAATAAGTAATGGGTAATGGGTAATGGGTAATATGTGATTTGTAATTTATATGGTTTATCTAGATTTATCCTGATGCTTCAAAATATAGATAAAAATTTTATAATTTCTTTCTTTATCTCTGTGCCCTCTGCGCTTTCTGCAGTTATTATAAAAATAATTTTTTTACCGCAAAGAAATTAATACCGCACAAGCACTACCGAATAACTAAAAATTAAGTACTACCTTTTTACTACTACCAATTACCAATTACCAATTACCAATTACCCATTATTTACTTCATCAAAATCTGTATCGCTTGGTCCTGGCATCCATTTGGGAGTATAAACAGATGATGTAGCTTCGACTCTTCCAACAATTGATGCTGCTGCACCGCAAACAATAACTACTATTTGGGCTGCATCTTGACCGTAATTTACATCCTTGTGATTTCCTTCCATTACTTTATCTACATTAGTTCCTAAAATCGGCGCAATTGCTGCGGTTGATGTGAATACAACACCCCAAAAAGTTTTACTTCCAAATAAGCTTTTTTTCTCTTTCTGCATATCTTTTGATTGTTGTTGTGAATTGTTTGTAGCTTCTGATGGTTGGTAGTTTTGTTCTTGTGGGTGGTTGAAAGCGGTCATAATTTTATTTTTTCACTCCAGAATAAGTAAGATAGTTAACCAGTTGTTTGTAATTTAAGCTTCACCGTAGCAATCCCAGTTTCGGAAAGATTTTTGAAAATAATTTAAATTTTTAGGTGATTGTACGGTTGGCAGTGTCTCGAATCTAAAATCTTATTAGGGACTCTGTTGGTGGGTTATGCAGTTTAATGTCACTGTAGACAAATCTTTCGTATTTGCGAAAACTATGAAGACATTACACTGTAAAGTCTCTAGATTTTTTATTCCCAGCATCAAAAATATTTTTTTCAAAACCCCTTGCACCTCACGTTACGTGAGGGTTTAGATTCAAGATGTCGTTAAGAAAAGTCTTGAACAAGGAGTAAATAGTTGTGCAATCTTCTTGGAAAGTCGGTGAATTAGCTTCGCTGACTGGTTTAACTGTCCGTACTCTTCATCATTACGATGAGATTGGTATTCTGAAACCTTCTGAGTATTCAAGCTCGGGACATCGTTTATATCTAGAAGAAGATATTATTCGATTGCAACAAATTCTTTCTTTAAAACAGTTAGGTTTTAGTTTAGAAGAAATTAAAGATTGTTTGCAAAATCCAGATTTTTCACCAACAAAAGCGATTAAATCGCACGTTGATAAATTAAATCAGCAAATTGAACTTCAGCAGCAGCTGACAAGACTGCTTACTGGAATTTATATCCATTTAAAAGCTGAAGAAAAGGTTGATATAGATGATTTAATGAAAACTATTGAGGTAACAAAAATGTCTGAAGAATTATTTAATCAATATTACACCAAAGAACAACGTCAATATTTAGATGAACGCGCTCAAATGTTGGGTGAAGAAGAAATTGAGCGAGTACAAAATGATTGGCAAGATTTGTTTACAGCGGTAGAAGCAGAAATGAATAAAGGAACCGAACCTACGGATGAAAAAGTGCTTGCTTTAGCTAAACGCTGGTCGGAATTAGTGGAAAGTTTTACTGGTGGAAATTCTGGTGTAATCAACGGTTTAAATAATATGGTGCAAGCCGAATATCCGACAATGCAGCAGCAATTTGGATTTCCCGATGCTCGGTTATTTGAGTATATTGCTAAAGCTTTGAATCAGTGTTAGCGTAGCGTGTCCCGGAGGGACATACAGTTATCAGTTGTTCACCGGTCGGGTGTGGATCATCAGTTAACAATTTTTTTTCAAACCACTTTGAGTAATTGCAAAATA
>CAKZYM010000726.1 GCA_937884685.1 uncultured Calothrix sp. | reverse complement strand
AAAGCTTATATTGAACTCATGAACAAACAAAGGAGGTGCAAGACACCTGAAATAAATAACTTAAATTGAACTCAAGAAATGATTTAACTGGCTTCTAAAATCTTTCCTAAATCATCAATATTTATTTGCTTCCAGTAAATAATATTTTCTAACTAATAAAACAATCCTTTCTGGAAGCTTCGTATCTTGATTTGGGATATGTAAATAAACAATCAACCTTCCTTAAAAAAGAGTAAAAATGCGATACAAAACATTACCAATTGGTTTATTGGCAGCAATAAGCATCATTAATTCCACAGTATTACCAGCTAGCGCTAATCCCAGAAGAACGAGACAAGATTATTATCAGGCTTGCATTGAACAAACGTATAGGGATTGGGATGAATGTAGTGGTAAAGCTCAACAAGAAGCTGTCAAAAACGGTAGTATTGCCTTTGCAAGCACACCGGGAACGGCAAGAGAAAAAGGCATTGTAGCGATACCCGTCGCAGCCGCAACACTAGCATACAGTTCAGCTGAATGTTTATACGAATATACACAAAATTATTTTTCATGTAAGTCAGAAGCCAGACAGAGACGTTCTAGAAAATTAAGGCAGAGAAACGCTAGAAGAAGCTACAGAAAAAGAACTTCTCGCAGAACAACAAGAGCCAACTACTGATTACTTGGCTGCATAAATTTTCCATTCCGAATTAATCTGTGGGGTCAATTAATCCCACTTCTCTCTTCAAACATTGTTCTTGTAATTATTAATCTCAAAGGAGTCAATTATGTTACGTCAATTACTTTCCGCTTCCATTGCAACTATCACCATTCTTGCATCCACAGCACCAGTATTTGCCAATCCTTTAAATAAGTTTGAATCATCCTTCAATCCCGATGCTGACTATAGCAGGTACTGTACTGATATCCCAGTTGCAAACACCGAAGACACAGAAACCAAAAATAGACAAGATAATAATGGTTCTCAAATCAACTCCAGTAAGCATGCAGAAAGCGAATCTCACAATCGTTCAAGCGAAAAATCCGGAAATGGTAAATTCTTGGGTATTGGTGGTGGAGGCAAATCCACTAGCAGTAGCGAGGGTAAGCGAGATATAAATTCTGAAACCAATTCAGAATCTGAATGGGATGAAGATTGGGAGTCATCAGAGACAAGAAAGATAAAAACTTACGTTGACTTGGGGCTGAAAAATTGTGATGTCTTCAACCAGTCCGCAGCCGAGCGCGATAAAGCTTTATTTACTGCCACTGCTAAAACAGCAATAGCTAATAGCAATGCTAAACGCGATATTCAAGTTGCAGGTATTGAAGCTGATGCTCAAAAAAATATCAATTACGAACAACAACAAACTCAGCGTATGGCAATTAAAGCCCAGGAGAAAGTGAAATTAAGGGGAATTGAAATTAAGGGTCAGATGCATTTTATGGAAGTTTTCATGAAAGACTTCCACGAATAGTAATCATCTCGGTCTAATTAAATATGGGTAGGCATCTAGCCTGCCCAAATCATCCCCAACTAAATTATTTTTTGTCAATTAATCTTCCTACCTAATCGCTACATTTGTCACCAGGTAAATAACCATGAATAAAAGATTTTTGTCAAGTCTTACCTTAAGCCTTTCATTGTTAGCTACTACTTCTTTTACAGCTTTCGCTAAAGACATTAATACCAAAGCAATTACAGAAAAACCTTCTCCACAAACTACAAATATAGAATCAATAATAGTAACCTTCCCAAACAATGTTGAATTTGATGCTGGAGGTAAAAAGCAACGACCTGTTGTCTTGCGGATTGTTGAACCAGTTTACAATAATGCCGGAAAAGTAGTAATACCAGCATCAAGTAGAGTAGAAGCTGTGTTAGTCCCTGTAGGTAAAGGTAAAGATAAAGGCACGATGATTTTTGCTAAATCATTGATTATGAATGGTAAATCTTACCCACTTAGTGCCACAGGTAGTACCACAATTCCCGCTCGAAAAATTACTAAAAGAAGTCGTTTGGAACAAGCTCAAAAATATGGCTTTTCTGTGTCTCGCTTTTCTCCCGTGTACAGTACATTTACTGGTGGAACAGAAAGCCAAGAAATGATTAGAAACACATTATTAATGCAAGGAGTAGGCGCAATAATTGGATACTTAAGTCCTCGTTCCAAGCTTGCATCTCGCATTCCAGAAGGTAGCGAGCATATTCTTCACTTACAAAAAACCCTTAGCTTAGATACCACCCAAAATACACCTGTAATTGCTAATAATTCCTCAAAAACACAAGAATATTCTTTCGCTTTTCGCGACCAAGGACAATACAATAAATTACTTAAAAAGGTAATAACAGCTTACAATCAGAAGGAAATTTCTCAAACACAAGCATATAAAATTTTAGAAACTGCCAATAAATACGTGAAAACACAAGTAAATCCAAGACTCTACCCACAAGATAACTTACGCAAACAGGTTTCTAAACTTATTGGTTTTAACTACGCTATAGACTAAAGAAAGATTTAAATGCACGTCAATAATTGAAGTTGTCAATTGCTGATTTAACTAATAAATATCTCTGCTCCTTATTGCTCCTCATCCGATAATAGTTGTACCTCGCTTCAATGTATACTCGAAAATTTACCATGCTTCAATAAGATAAGCCCAAAACCACTCTTGGATCTGAAATTAGCTTTTAAGTTAATGTTAGCGATGTGACTAAAAAATTTTATTTTTTCAGTCACATTATTCATTTTCATTGTCATATATAATTAGAAGCCTAAAGCTTACCTAGACACTAAATTATAATTGAAAAAATTAGTTTAATATATCTCAATTACTATACATATGTCATTGTGAAATAGTATTTGATTATTGTGTTAGGGCTGGAATTTAGCTTTGATATTTATCAAAAAGATACGCTATTATGCAATATTTAGAACAACAACAGTACGTAATCTCAATATCTCCATTGGTAGATGTTAAACAGCAAGTAGATATTACATACTTATTAAGTCAAGGAGGAATTTCTGTTGCAATTATTCTATCACTTACAATCTTTATCTCTGTAACTCTTTCAAGAGTGAGTCAATTATCTAAGATTATTTTGCTTTCGGTTCATAGAAGCAGAAGAAATTAAAAGTAATAGCAATTAACGAGCATAAGTTATAATTTGTCGCTTACCTGTAAACCGATAAATTATAACTAGTTGCTTCTTATTGTTTATGTAATATCAATTATATGTGAAGATGCATATAAACGATACTTAGCTAGTAAGTATTATCTTTAGTTAATTGTGTGAGTCTTCATATTAAAACAGTATAGTTACCAATAAATTATTACCTAATTGATTAGGCAATAAAGATGCATTCAATAAAAAATATTCATTTTTACATTTTTAAAAATAAAGTATTCAGTAGCCTTTTTACTTAGCTTTGCGACGAGCATCATTATTACATAATGTCTGCATGAACTCATTTGAATTACGTAAATGCATAAGTTGTCGTCTCATTTGCGGCGAGGCTTTTAACTCAGTTGTTTGATGAACCTTCACAACTTGCTGCAACATCTCCAAAAAGTCGTCAGAACCCTCGACTAATGCTTCTAGTAGTACTTGTAACAATTGTTCACGATCGCGCAAGAAACTCTTTTCCTCAATCAATCGGAATTTAAGATTTATTTCGCATTCGTAAACTCCCACTTGCACATTACGACGATTATTAATTACCCGATTTTTTTGAGAGTTTGTAACGGGTTTTAATCTTTCAATATCTTCTTGATTTTCTTCTTTATTTGCCTTCGTAAATAGATAAAAACTTCTTGATTCGTCTAAGTTTAATTTATCAACAAAGCAATCTTCCTGATTCAATAAATTATTTTTTTGGGCAATGATGTAGTCAATCTCATTTATTATGAAATTTAAATCACTATCACTTTGAGCCGCTTCAAGTATTTGAATCATACGTTCTACAGCATAATCAGATATTTCGATAAGATTTGCCAATTTATAATACTCTTTAGCAATTTCTTTATAATCTGAAAAGTTTGGCATATTAATTTTTGTCATGTTATTGCCCTATTCTTAGTACATTCAGTATTGAATTATTTACCAGTGATACGAATACATATAAAATTGATTTCAAAATTTGATTTAACCTTTACCAGATTTGTAATGTTCTGCTTGTATCATGTCATAATAATTTTGACGTAAACGCTTTAAAGCGCGTTGTCCTCTTTTACGAAGACGTGTAATTATAATGTCATTAACTTCTGATTTTTGCTCTGTAGAAACAAGAGATTTTGCGATTTCACGCCAAGATAAACCATCGATTATATGTAACTTCAAAATGTGATAATCTTTTTCCTTCAAAGATTGAAGTGCTAATTCTAATACTTCAATATTGGCATCAGCAGTGCTATTGATATTATTATAAGCGAATTTCACTTCCATTTCAGTTTTATATAAGTTTTCTTGAAGATGATTACGTTTTTGTTTTTCCCTAAATTTTTCTCTAACAATATTTAACGCTGTCAGTTTAACCCAAGCAGAAATACACGGTATTTCACCTCCTGTTATGATTTTTTTTAACCCTCGAATATATGCTTCTTGAAAAATATCAAGTGGTTCATAATCATTGCCTATTTTAAATTGGAGAAGGTAGCGTTTGATAGTAGCTAAAGTTATAAAACTTTGCGATTCCGAGGGGTCCAACAATAACTTTATTGATGAATTAAACAAATTAACTTTATCTTTTGTTTTTGAATCGGCTTGCTCTAGAAGAGATGACATCTCCTGAGAGTAATTGATTGATTTTTTTGGAAAATTCATGTTTGCCTCAATAAAACATATTCATTTTTATTTATCTACCAACTTTATATAAACTTATAAATCACATTTGTCTAATTTCCATAAAAAATCAGCGTTATCGAATTAAAATATGAATAAAAATTAAAAATTTTTGGGTTATTTAGAGAAGTTATATGTAAGTCAATATGAGGGTTTTGAGAGTACTACAAAACTATTTACAAATATAATTCATCGTTGAATTCACCAACGCCAAAAATTTTTATAATTCACTTTTTGTTGATTCTAGATGGCATACCTCCGTTTATTTCATTAGATTACATTTGTAAAATGAAGTTTGTTTCAACGTAGCAATAGAAGTTTCAGATGCTTCATTAAACCTGATTATTCAAGTATCTATAATAAGTTTGTTAATTTCGCAAAAAGCGTGACATTTTGGTATTTTTCACCCATAAGCAGGAATCGAACAGAAAAGCAGCTTAAGCCTGCTTCGTCATATACCGTAAACATTCCACACCAGTTAGTTGTGTCAATTAGCTTTGACTATCCTTATCCTGCCAGTAACTACGAGCGCGAAAAGCAAGGATTTTAGGTTTTAGAGACAACTACTTATGTAGTATAAATATTACAAGTTGTCTCGATTTTCTGTTTCCATGATGAAGCTGTTGGCGAATTATTCATTAACATTGGAAACGCCTATAAAACATTGTTTTCCAAGACGTTGTTTTTCTCATTCCAAGCCAAGTCGCGAAAAATAAGAGCTTTGAATATAAAGTTATATTTCACCAATAATACGAATTGCTACTTTTACCTAAATTAGCAACTCATATTTTTTAAAAGTAAGAAATGGTTTCGGGATTTTTTCTTACTTATGTAGAAAATGCTGTATTCTTATTCTTAAGCCATCCAGCCGCCAGTGCTGTACAAGTCGGCTGCGAGACAGCGGTTTTACTCACCTTTTATTTTCTTCCATCGCACGCGGTGCGTGCGAACACAATCATACTGATAATACTTTTTACATTCAAGTTTACGTAGTGACTTTGTATTCTAAGACGTTATTGCAGACATACATTTGTAATAACGCGACCGCATACATCTCTACTGTCATTGAGGAAAGATGGCGGGGTTTTCATACATACTGCATGAAGACACCTACCAATCAAAAAATATTGATGCATTAATCAAAATTAACCATCCATAGAATCATCAAAATTGCAACTATGCCTGTGCCAGTTAATTAATGTAATATTGTATTACGCTCAAAAGTAATATAAAAGTAAGAATAGCATCTGTCACAGCCTGTAATATTTAATCTCTTTAATGCAGCGTACACATTATATACAGAGTTTTATTACTGAACCGTTACTGAGCATCGGTCATGCTAAGTTTTGATTAAATTATTCCTGAAAGTATTGCTGTATCTAAATTTATGCCAATTGTAGCACGTAAGGTAAGAATTTGCTCGGTAATGGTTTAACTTAGTTTGTCCGATGCATCGGACAAACTGGTCACAACTGTGGATACTAAAGTCAAGTTATATTCTTGAAGTATGATTTTCTATACCTCTTGCCGCTGTATTAATTTCTTCTGTACCTTCCGCTAGACACCAAGATTTAAAGAATACCGGAGAAAAACCGGGTAATCTTCCGACATTTCAATCAATTCTTAAAATTACCTTAATTCTCAATAACGGCTAAATTGGTTAAGAGTCTTAATTAATCAGCCCACTGAGTCTAGACTCAAATAAAAATAATGCCCCTTGGATTATCCAAAGTAGTCCAGGGGGTTAACTTATGGAGTATTTATTTCTTAAATCTACTGTTGGTTGCTATTTTGAAAATTTACTTTGATATTCTGTAACCACTTGCTGACAATTCAAATGTTTATCATTCCCAGCTTTACCGTCAGTGCAAATAGTAAAGTTATATTTTAATTGTTTATCTCCTGGTGTAGCTAATTTCTCATTATATGCCGGTTTTAATCCACCGCTTATTGCTGCAATAATTCCTATTCCTATAGCAATTGCAAAACCTACACCAATTATACTACCAATATCAAATGAATCATCATAACTACTATAGCTATATTCAGGATAACTGTATTCTGGCTGATAACTTTGTTGTTGATATTCATATTGTTTGACTATATTAACAACTTGTTCAAACTCTTCATCTGTAAATTCAAACCATTCATTATGTTTTCTATAATTTGCGAATCTTTGATGTAATTCTCTTTCTACTTCTGCTACATTCCATGCTAAAATACTTCCCATTAACTCTAGAGGATATGGTGATTGTCTACTATTCAATTCCTTAAACCTAGTTTCTACATCCCTACGAGTTAATCCAATTTTATATCTATTAGTACCAATAGCATGGACAATATAAATATATCCGTAATCGGTATTTGTGGTTGTCATAGTTTTGTTGTTGGGTTTTTAAATTTCAATTAAGAGTCTGAACTAAAATTCAATTATTTTTTTACCCTGAAGATGTTTACTAATTATCTCAGGTCTGA
>CAKZYM010000725.1 GCA_937884685.1 uncultured Calothrix sp. | reverse complement strand
TGCAATCAGCCTTTGTGACTCTTGCTCAATTTTTTTTCGTCGTTCTGGTGACAATTCTTCTAATTTTTCTTTTAAAGTTTTACCCTTAGGTTATTCTCACTTTCCGTCTTGTTGATTTTTTAGTTGAGCTAAATGTGCTTCAAATCTTTTATCAGCCGTTTTGATTAGTTGCTTATAAAAACGATTTTCACTACCACCCGATTTATCACCTGCAACTAATAATATTGCATTGCGTTTGGGATCAAATGCAAATGCAACACGCCAAACACCATTAGCTGCTCTTAACCTTAATTCCTTCATATTGCTATACTGCGAACCATTCAGCGTATCAACATGAGGTCGTCCTAATTCGGAACCGAAAGTTTCCAATAGACTCGCACGAGCAAGCAACTTGTTTTGCACCTCTTCTGGTAAAGCATCAAACTCAGGTTCAAAATCTTTATGGAATTCAACAACCCAACTCATTAATTATGCACTCAAATACATATGCTTTCAAGTACATATTAAAACTTTATGATTCCTTTGGAAACAAATTAAACTGGAAGGACTCTCAGGGAAAGCATTACCGTCATCACCGCAATGCGATCGCGAAACATTGATAAATTGTCTTTCTTGTTTTTACCGTATTGAAGCTTATCCCGCATTTATCACTCCTTCACCGTCAGTATAATTATTCTTATTTCTCAGCCATGACGAAACTATGCAATTTTGGCAACTAACCCACCTCAAAAGACAAGGAAAGAGTCGCCATTTGCTTGACTTCCATAGATTTTGATTTATCTTCACTAGTAATTAGACCACCAGCACGTTCGCCACTCAAATCACTCAGCAAATCGTCAATTGCTCCCACTTCTCCTTTTAAATCTATGGGTTGGCTTCTCAAACCTCTTTCTGCTGCTAATGCTGACAATGTTTTTACTGCATTTTTCAAAGGTAAACGACTTGCAATTAATAAAGCTTCTCCGGAACCTTTTTTTAATGCTTTTAATTCCAGTTCTTCGGGATTACCAATTATCATTGTTTGACCTGCTGCTAAGCGCATCGATTGTTCGTTAGCTGGCCATTGGAAGGGAAATATTAATATAATATCTCCTGTGGAATCAATGAGTAACATTGTAATATATAGACCATGATTGGTGCGGTTAGTTACCTGAAATTCAAAAAGTTTATTTAGTGGTAAATTACCTGTTTTACTTTGCCTTACCTGTTGCTGATTATTTGCACCTCTCACGGTAGCAACTCTGGCAATTGATTGTGATTTTTGCTCCACTAAATTCATCACCACATCCACATCAAACAGGGAAGAGTTAGAAAATAAGGTTATCTTGAGAATATATACTGCAAATAGTGATTTGATTTTTGCTTCCCAATTCTCAATTACTTTTGTAACCGTTTCTCCTGGTTGGCTAAATAAAGGTTTATCTAATGGTTGGAATCCTTGGGTAAATAATCCGATACTACCTATTTTGGGAATATCTTTTAATCCTTCTTGCTGAAATTGTCGGTGATATTCTGCCGTCATTTTAGCTAAGATATAATGCACTTCATCGGTATAAGGAATATTTCCCGAACCCGGATTAACAGCTTTGATGCGCTTGATTTTTGTTAAAGCTTTGGTGATATCTCCTAATTCTCCAAGTAAGGAAGAATCAATCCCAATATGTAATTTTAAATCTGTGGGAATAGCGCGGCTAAATTCTTGTAATAACATTCCTGGTTGGGGAGCTACTTTCAATTCTTTTTTCTCTACAATTGCTTTCCCAACTAATCCGTCACGGGATACCCCTTTAACTTTTCCTGCTGGTTTTCCTTGACTATCTAAAATATTCAAAACAGCACCTTTTTCAAAGCTGTCTAAACTTTCTCCTTCCCATCCTCCCAACCATAAAGTAACTTGATTCCCATTACTCTCTGTAATCACAGCATCAGTAGGTATTGCTTGTTTGTTAATAAAATAAAATCGCTGGTTTTGATTACCATCTCCCAAAGGATATTGATTATAAAATCTTTTCAGAGTAGGAGAAATTTTAGCTATCGCACTTTCCACGTTACCGGAATTATGCCAGAGATATTGGGTCATCAGGTAAGTAAAAGCACCCGCACGAAAATCATAAAAGCGAGCATCTGCTGCAAGTTCATCCTTTTGAGCAGAAGCGATAACTACGCCTTTTGCAACTCCTTGACAGCGTTTTTGAGCTAGTTCCGGTTCCGATAAACCCAAATCCTTCATTAAGCGTTTTTGAAATTCGATTTCTTCCGTACTGGGACTAAAACCATCACCCGATACAGAACGGATGCGAAAATTCCCCCTAGTTCCACCACCAGAAAAACAACTATCCAACACTGCGGTCACATTTTCTGTGTTTAACGCAGACATGAGTAAAAACAAAGTACGTCCCATGATATCGGTGACTCTTCCTTCTCCATCATCACCGGGAACCAAAGTACTGTTTAATTCATTATTTCGGCAATTACGAACTGTATCGCTAGTTTCAGAGAAACGGGAACCATGTCCAGAAAAATGGAAAACCACCACATCCCCTGGTTTGGCTTGTTTAATTAAATGTTGTTCAAATGTGGTTAAAATATTTTTGCGAGTAGGTTGTTTATCGGTTGATTCATCGCTGGTGAGTTTAATAATATCGTTGGGATTAAAACCAAAGCGGTGAATTAACAGTTGTTCCTGCAAATCTACATCAGTGGTACATCCTTCGAGATTATCAAATCTTTCGCTATTGGGATAATTATTCACTCCCACCAACAGAGCTAACTTACGCCGAGTATCCTTTGCTAATACTTGAGCATAGCTGTTGCTTTGACTGATGATATCAAATTGGCTCAGAGCCAGGGTGGCGAAAGTGGAGCCAGCAAATTGCAAGAAATGACGACGTTTGATAGTAGATATGGTTGGGGAATTGGAACTGTCAGCCATTGGTTACTCCTGAGTGCGTATTGGTAATTATTTTTATCTCTGGCTCAACAGAGGTTATGCAGTTTTTGGTTATTGTGGTTCAATTATGATTGCTAGATTTGGTGTTATTTCAGAAATTTTTGTGAA
>CAKZYM010000724.1 GCA_937884685.1 uncultured Calothrix sp. | reverse complement strand
CCTGCTTCTACAGCTTCCACCTCCCCGTCTGCCTCCTCAGCTCCCTCTGCTCCCTCCGCACCCTCTTCCATGAACACCTGGATTACCTGCCCCAAACCCAACCCCAAAGCCAAACTACGATTATTTTGCTTCCATCACGCAGGAGGTGGAACCCTCATTTTTCGTAATTGGGCTGAAGAATTATTTCCCATTGCTGAAATTTATCTGATTCAATTACCCGGACGTGAAAGAAGATTAAGCGAACCTGCATTTACACGAATCGAACCTTTAATTGAAGAACTCAAAAGCGCTATACTACCTCATCTCAATCAACCTTTTGCTTTCTTTGGCTACAGTATGGGTAGTTTAATTGCATTTGAACTAACTCGTCACTTGCGTCGAGATTATCAAATCTATCCCCAGCATCTATTTGTTTGTGCTTATCGCTCACCTCAACTTTCTAAAACTAAGCCACCGATTCATAATTTACCCGATGCTAAGTTTGTAGAGGAATTACGTAGCTTGAACGGTACACCAGAAGAAATACTCGCAAATGACGAACTCATGGCACTTTTAATGCCAACCTTGCGAGCAGATTTTGCGGTAATTGAAACCTATAATTATTACGACGAACCACCTTTAAACTGTCCAATCACAGCCTTTGGTGGATTAGAAGATACCGAAGCTAATCGCGAAGAACTAGCAGCTTGGAGTTCTCAGACAAATCATAATTTTAATCTACATACGCTACCGGGAAACCACTTTTTTATAAATTCCGCTCGTTCCCAACTTCTTCAACTTGTATATTCAGAATGCAATCAAGGGGAGAGCAGGGGAAGCGGAGGAAGCGGAGGAAGCTGAGGGAGCGGAGGAAGCTGAGGGAGATGAGGAAGAAAAATTTTCTTACCAATTACCAATTACCAATTCCCCATTTATTTGTAATCGCAATTTAAAAAAATGCTAAAAATTTGTATTATGTATACTTTTATATTCAGAAAACGATGATAGTATCAGTGATACTAAAACAGTTGAGACTGCTTCTCAATTAAATTAGTTTTTGATTGTATTAGGTCTTAACTCAATAATATTCAGCTATTAGTATGTTCCCTAGACTCAATAACAAACCGCATCTGTCGAGTAAATATAGGTTACAAAAATAACTAGATACTCCGTGTTAATATGTATGAGGCGTTAGAAGATTAATCAAAGCCTATTGCCAATTTAAGTCAATAAAATCAGGCTCTGATTTATCTGTATGTTCGCGTCTAAGAATTTTGAGTTGAATTTTGACATCAAAGCTATGTATTGGGAACTAGAACCAGTGCATTGCTAATCGCTACTGGGTGGATTGAAAGCGTAATCTTTTACGTACTAATTAATTAGTCTTGTTGCTTGAAGAGTCTATGTACAGTCTTTTCAAGTAGTTCAAGGTGTCGTTCCGGAATTGAAATCATCACTCTGAGCAGGAGAATTTCTTTAATGACCCAAGTCAGCTTAACAACTTCTACTGATTACGATGGACCGCTAAATGCACTTGTAGAAGATGAATTAACTACACTTGTTATTCGCTTCGATTTAGATGAACCAGCACCAGCAGGTGGATTGAAAGTCTACATTGACAGTGACGTAGAGCAATCACTTAATCGTCTCAATTTACCCAGAATTGCAGCTCCAAATTCAACTGAAAATATAAACACAACCACTCTTGTCTCGGGGCTTAATGATGATGTCTCTGGGGTTGCAGTTGAAATCACTGAAGGCTCAACATTTGCAACTATTACGTTGCCAGTCTTTAACAATCGCGAACCCGCTGATATTTTACCAGAAACCTTTGATGGTCTTGTCGAGGTAACTTATAACTTACTAGCACGCGACCAAATTAGTCCTGGTGACCTTAGTTCGATTGAGAGCAATGGTACACCAGTTAGCAACTATACTGTTAACTCAACGGCAAGCTCTAGTTTAATTTACTTTGCGGATACAGCAGATCAGTTACCGACCGTAAGTACTCCTCCTACCGTTAGTATCTCAGCATCCCCAACGGATTTGGTTGAGGAAGAAGGTACATTAACTACGCTTACTATCAATGTGAGCGAATTACCTGACAGTGGGGAAATTAATGTCACACTTGACAGTGATACTCCTAGGTCGTTAGCGGAGTTTGACGTAACTAGAGCTGTTTATGACGGTGCGTTTCTCAGTTCTGCGAATGACGATGCGAGCGGTTTTACGGTAACTCTTTTCCAGCCAACAGCCACAATTCAACTGCGTCCTTTTGACGATCCTGATGATGAAGGTCCGCAAAACATCACTTATACTCTACAAGCAAGTGATGATTACACGATTGATTCAGCAGCTAGTTCTATTTCCATCAATATCGATGATAACGATGGATTCACCGGACCTGGATATAGCGAAGCTGCTAGTGGGGATATTTCTGGCGATCGCAATAATCCCACACAATTAGCTTTAGTAGAAGGGGCTAATACATTATCGGCAACTTCAGGGGATGGAGATATTGATTATCTCACCGTTAATGTTCCCGAAGGTTTCCAATTGGATTCTATCGTACTCAACTCTTACAGTTCACCAAGTGATGAACAAGCTTTTGTTGGAGTCCAAAGTGGTACTACTTTCACCGAACCAACAAACGGTACAAATACAGCCAATCTACTTGGTTATACCCTTTTTGGTCCCGGTAACGGAACTGTGAATGAAGATATCCTGGATAATATCGGTAGGGGTGCCGGTGCAATTGGCTTTGAAGGAGCTTTAGCAAGTGGTGATTATACTTTTTGGCTCCAGCAAGCATCTGCCGAATCTACTGATTATGAGCTAGAATTTAATGTTTCTCCTGCAATTCCTTCCGAACCAGTAGTCAGCTTCAGCGCAACACCAACAACAATTAACGAAGCTGACGGTACAGCGCTGGTAATGAACTTCAGCGTTACTGGTGATATTCCCCCAGAAGGAATTACCGTCAACCTCGAAGGTGATGCAGCCCGCATCATGCAGCAGTTTACGGTAGCGCAAACCCGCTTTGATGCAGAAAGTGGCGAAATTTTCTACCGCTTCGATA
>CAKZYM010000723.1 GCA_937884685.1 uncultured Calothrix sp. | reverse complement strand
TGACGATTGAACGTTACAGTCATGTAATGCATTTGGTCAGTAATGTTAAGGGAACTGTAAGAGATAACGAAAGCACTACGGTTGATTTAATTAGTTCTATGTTTCCCGGTGGTACCATAACGGGTTGTCCTAAAGTCCGCTGTATGGAAATCATAGAAGAGTTGGAACCTGTGAGACGCAGTTTATTTTATGGTTCCTGCGGTTATTTAGACTGGAGGGGTAATTTGGATTTGAATATTTTGATTCGTACTTTATTGGTTTCTGCTAAAGTAAATAAATCTTTAGATCCTCTTGTTCAATCGGACGTTACACCATATGATTTGTTTAGCTCTGAACGAGAGGTCAATTCTCTACCATCAGATAATCTAGTGAACCCAACTGTTAATTTCGTTTGGGGACAAGTGGGAGCGGGAATTGTAGCAGATAGCAATCCAAAGAAAGAATGGGACGAATCTCTGCACAAAGCACAAGCACAAATAGATGCACTGCAAAGAGTTTGAGCGATAAGTAGCGATACAAATAATTATTATCTCTCTCGTTTCAATTCATGCCAATTTTTTATCCTATGTAATCTCAAACAGCAATATGTGATTTTAAATCTCGGTGTAAAGCTGTATGAAAATCCATAGGTCAAAAATAAGCTTTTTTACTGTATTTGATGATGAAACTATTCAGGACTTACGCAAACCAAAATTGTCATTGCGACCGAAACGCAGTGTAGGGAAGCAATCCCATCGTGTCAGGAGATTACTTCGCTGTCGCTCGTAATGACGCAATTTCGTCACTTTTGCGTAAGTCCTACTATTGCTGAAAAGCCTCTATTGCTTATTAAACAAGAAAAATCATGAATATAAAATTGACATTAATAAATAATATTAACTCTTCTCGGTATTTTTAAAATCGTGATTTCCTGTGATTACAGCCAATAATTATTACTCTTGATGATTAATGACTAATGATCAAGCTGAGAAACAGTAAAATTGCTTCTATGTTATGTTTCAATGCTGCGGTAAAATGGTTTTTTGGGTAAAAAAGTGTTGTTTATCTGAATAGGCTGCTTATTGGTTTTCAGCAAAACTTGTTCTAAATTTAGCAGGTTTTATTGAAGCGATACTTTTTTATGGAAGAAATGTAACGGCTATTTAATATTGATTTAACATTAACTTTTTCCATACGTAGATAAATGCTTATGATGTGAAAAAAACTACCATTATTACCCTTCTGCATTTACATTGCTTAGAAATATTCCGTCAATATCTTATTAAAGAAAGTCCGACTTTTTGTTTTTTACAGCGAAAAGATATATGTACTCGTACCTTGACTACTAAATGAATTCAGAAAACTCCGAAACTTACTTGAATCATCCTACTTGGGGACTACTTTACAGAATATGTATGGTAGACCAAAGTCAAGAGCTTTTCACTACGTTATATGCTCAACGCCTGTTCTTCCTAGTAATAAACGATGATAAAGGAATAAAGTTCCAGCCAGTAGGACGTACTGAAGCAAGAATGATGCTGGAAAATCGTTTGCGTAACTTGCGTCGAAGCGGACAGTCTATTGAGTACGATCAACTGACTAGTATTTTTCAACGTACATTCCAATGAGTAGTTCGCTAATCGAACGTATACGTTCAATCCAAGACTCGCTTCCTGAATCGGTTAAATTAATTGCTGTTAGTAAGAAAGTTGGCCCAGCAGCTATACGCGAAGCATATGCTGCTGGTATCCGAGATTTCGGCGAAAGCCGAATTCAGGAAGCACAGAGCAAAATTGAGCAGTTACAAGACTTACCGGGTATTACCTGGCATTTTATTGGACATCTACAAAGCAATAAAGCTAAAAAGGCTCTTTCATATTTTCAGTGGCTTCATTCCGTGGATAGCCTTAAATTAGCTCAGCGCTTAAACCTTTTAGCACAAGAGTTGGGAGTGGTTCCCAAAATTTGTCTACAAGTTAAGATTCTCCCCGACCCCAACAAATCCGGTTGGACGATACAGCAAATTCTGGATGATTTAACCGAACTTAACCTATGCAAAAATTTACAAATTGAAGGTTTGATGACAATTCCCCCATTAGGGCTAGATAGTTCGGAAGTGATTTACGTGTTTAATCGGACACGAGAACTTACAGCTGAAATTGATGAACGCAACTTATCAAATATCAAAATGAAGCAGCTTTCAATGGGAATGTCGCAAGATTATCAGTTAGCAATCCAATCTGGTGCAACTATGATACGTTTGGGAACAATTTTGTTTGGAGAACGCCAACTGTAAGCTATCAATTTTAGGCAGTAAAAGCTTAAAAACGACTATACTACTCGGTTTTAAGCTGAAAAAATAAAAATCTGCCGTTCTGTAAAATTTATCAGTCTTTTGATAGACCCCTCTAGATTCGCCAGCGTTATACTTAAAACTGGCGAATTCCCCTTTACGGGCAACTTTTCATACGTAAGTTTGATACAAAACATTTAAATTTTATACAGAAAAAATATCTAATACCTTAGTTATAAATGCGACAAAAGATGTAGTATTTAAAAAAGCTAAAGAAAATAAAGTCAGGGTAAAAACAACTTTTCATTCTAGGTCTACTAGGATATAATCTTGACTCATTATTGTCCGTGGTTTAGATACAAACGTTGCAGTGACGTTTGGAAAGTTTTAAAACCCGTAATATAAGCTACAAGTACTGATGAAATGTAACAGTTACTCCGTATTTGTAGTGGTAAAAGTTGACAAAAACAATTTTTACCTTCTCAATGAAAGATGATTGGCACCAGGAGCGTAACAATGAGTAATATATTTTCACGATTGAGAGACTTTGTTGGTTTGAATGAGCCAGTAGAATACGAATACTATGAAGAGGAAGCGGATACAGAAGGTTATGAGAATCTGTATCACGAGCAGAATCAACCTGTATCTGCACCCGCACCTGCTCCTCAACCAGAAAGTGTTGCAGTTAATCGACGTTGGCGCGAACCCATGCCTACAATGGGAACCGATGTTGCGAACACTTCCTCTGCAAAGGCAATGAGTAATGTTATCGGTATGCCAGGAGTATTAAATGGTATTTCCGAGGTTTTGGTTCTTGAACCACGTACCTTTGAAGAAATGCCCCAAGCTATTCAAGCATTGCGCGAACGTAAGTCTGTGGTATTGAATTTAACCATCATGGACCCAGACCAAGCTCAGCGTGCTGTAGATTTTGTTGCAGGAGGTACTTACGCCCTTGATGGACATCAAGAGCGTATAGGAGAAAGTATCTTTCTGTTTACGCCTAGCTGCGTACAAGTTAGCACCACCGGAGGAGTACTTCATGAAGTTCCTCAGCCACCAGCACGTCCCCGTCCTAATACAAATCCATCTAACCAAGCGTGGGGAAACGAACCGAATCGCATGGCACAATGAGGATAAACTAGTCATTAGTCATTAGTCATTAGTCCGTTTTCGCCTGATGACCAATGACAAATGACCAATGATAGAGCGGGCAATGACCAATCACAAAAAATTTGGCTTAATTGGTGGCGGGGTAATGGGTGAAGCATTATTATCCCGCCTAATCAGTTGTGAAACATATCGACCATCTGAAGTTATTGTCAGCGAACCGCTTGCAGAACGTCGGGCTTATTTAGAGCAGGAATACAAAGTTTTGGCGACTGCTGACAGCAGCATGGCATTTAGCAAAAGTATGGAGGTAGTATTTTTAGCTATAAAGCCTCAGATATTCAGTGCAATTGCTCAAGAACTAGCAGGGGTAATCCAGATTGGACACAAACCATTAATAGTTTCCATTTTGGCAGGAGTACCGCTAAAACAATTGGAAGCAGCTTTCCCAGGTTTGCCTGTAATTCGAGCAATGCCAAACACCCCAGCTACAGTCGGTGCAGGAATGACTGCAATTTGTTGTGGTGCTTATACTAAACCCCAGCATACAGAAGTAGGAAAGAAATTATTTTCGGCAGTCGGGGAAGTTGCAGAAGTACCCGAACATTTAATGGATGCTGTAACAGGACTTTCAGGAAGCGGCCCGGCTTATGTAGCATTAATGATAGAAGCCCTTGCTGACGGTGGAGTTGCAGCAGGTTTACCAAGAGCAGTTGCCAGTACTTTAGCTTTACAAACTGTATTGGGAACGGCGCAACTGTTACAAGAAAGTAAAATGCATCCAGCAGTATTAAAAGATAAAGTTACCAGCCCCGGTGGTACCACAATTGCCGGAATTACTAAGCTAGAACAAGCTGGATTTCGTTCTGCATTAATCGAAGCAGTAAAAGCCGCTACTAAACGTTCTCAGGAATTAGGGAAGTAAAGAACGGGTAATGGGTAATGGGTAATGGGTAATGGGTAATGGGTAATAGAAAATTATTTTCTCCTTTTCACCTTGTCTCTTTGTCTTCTGATTACCAATTAACAATTATCAACCCCAATTACCTATTACCGATTACCAATTCCCGATTCCCAATTGTTTTTTTTAACGAAATATCGAGAAATTGAATCAAATTGAGTGCGGTTAAGTATAATACTTTTAATGGTTACCGTAAAACAATTTGATTTATTTATCTGGCAAAATCAAGCACTAAGGGTGCAAACTTTGCTTGTGAAGAATAGAAAGAATTTAATTGAAAATCAGTTTGGATGCAATTTTATTTGAGTGAATAATCCAGCCCTAACTCCAGATGTTGACCCGAGTTCTATTTTTTCTTTTGAACTGGATCAATTCCAGCACGATGCAATCGCTTCTCTAAATGCGGGACGTTCGGTTGTTGTTTGCGCTCCTACAGGTTCCGGTAAAACTTTAATTGGAGAATACGCTATCTATCGTGCTATGGCACGAGGCAAACGAGTATTTTATACTACTCCGCTTAAGGCACTTTCTAATCAAAAATTACGCGATTTCCGCTCGGAGTTTGGTTTTGAATCGGTGGGACTGTTAACTGGGGATGTCTCTATTAACCGAGATGCTTCAATTTTGGTGATGACTACGGAAATTTTCCGTAATATGCTCTACGGTACACCTATCGGACAAGTTGGTACTTCTCTAATTGATGTGGAAGCGGTGGTGCTAGATGAGTGCCACTATATGAATGACCGTCAACGAGGGACGGTTTGGGAAGAATCGATTATTTATTGTCCGGAATCAATTCAGCTTGTAGCTCTTAGTGCAACTGTTGACAATAGCGACCAGCTTACTGATTGGTTAAATCAAGTTCACGGTCCTACGGATTTAATTTATTCGGATTTTCGTCCGGTTCCTCTACATTTTCATTTTGGTAATAGTAAGGGTTTGTTTCCTCTGCTTAATGAAGATAATTCCGAATTAAATCATCGGTTAATCAAAAGGAAAAGAAAGAGAGGAGACAGAAGCAAGCAGATTGCTAGACAAGAATCTCCCGGTATTAGCTATGTGCTGGAGCATTTACGCGCAAGAGATATGCTTCCAGCAATTTACTTTATCTTTAGCCGTCGGGGTTGCGATAGAGCGGTTGCTGAGGTTGGGGATTTATGGTTGGTAGATGGTGATGAAGCTCAAAGGTTACGACCCCAGATTGATGATTTTCTGACTCGCAATCCCGATGCAGGTAGAGCAGGACATGTGGGACCGCTTTATCGAGGAATTGCTGCTCACCATGCCGGAATTTTACCTGCTTGGAAAGGTTTGGTAGAAGAATTATTTCAGCAAGGTTTGATTAAGGTTGTATTTGCCACTGAAACTCTAGCCGCTGGTATAAATATGCCTGCTAGAACTACAGTAATTTCTACACTTTCAAAACGTACCGATAGCGGACATCGGTTGTTAAATCCTTCCGAGTTTTTACAGATGGCAGGAAGAGCCGGTCGTCGAGGTATGGATGACGTAGGTCATGTAGTAACGCTGCAAACACCTTTTGAAGGTGCAAAGGAAGCTGGTTATTTAGCAACATCTCATCCAGACCCTTTAGTTAGTCAGTTTTCACCTAGTTACGGTATGGTGTTGAATTTACTGCAAACCCATACATTAGAGGAAGTAAAAGAATTAGTAGAAAGAAGTTTTGGTCAGTATTTAGCTAACCTGCATTTGCAACCCCAATACAACAAAATTTCTGAAGTTAAGCAGCAGTTAACAACCGTTCAATCGAAGATTGCTAATGTTAGCGATGAAGAGGTTGCGAGCTACGATAAATTGCGTCAGCGTATAAAAGTAGAGCGTAAGCTGTTAACAACTTTGCAAGAACAAGCAACAGAAACGCGAAAAGAAGAGTTAATTATGATGCTCAGTTTCGCTGTTTCGGGAACGTTGTTAAGTTTGAAAGGTGATAATGCTGAGCTTTCTGCACCAGTTACAGCGGTTTTAGTTGGTAAAACTCCAGGTTCGGAGACACCTTTTTTAGTTTGTTTGGGACGAAATAACCGCTGGTACGTGACTTCAGTTCACGATGTGATAGATTTGTATGCTCAATTACCTCGTATTGACGTACCCCCGGATTTAGTACCACCATCTCAACTGTCATTGAAACCTGGGGAATCCTTTGACGGGGATGAGGTTACAGCTGGTATAACTGCACAAATTCCTGATTCTACAGATGGTTTGTCTATGGCCCCGGAAGTAGTAGAGCAGTTAGGTGTGGTTACTGGTTTGCAGGAAAAAATGGAAATCAGTCCACTGCATGGTTTGGGGAATGCTGCTAGTATATACAAGCGTCAAGCCCGTGCGGTTCAGTTAGAAGCGGAAATTCAAGAATTAAGGTCTCAAGTTGAACAACAGTCGCAACGTCACTGGGATGAGTTCATTACCTTAATTGAAATTCTGCAATATTTTGAAGCTTTAGATAATTTAGTCCCGACTGAATTAGGACAAATGGCGGCCGCGATTCGTGGAGAAAACGAGTTATGGTTGGGTTTAGTGCTTAATAGCGGTAATTTAACTGAATTAGCTCCCCATCATTTTGCGACAGCTATTGCAGGTTTGGTAATAGAAACCTCCCGTCCCGACAGCAGAGTCTTTTTTGAACTTAGCACCGAAGTAGCAGATGCTTTAGCTTCATTGCGTCCGATTCGTCGCAAAGTGTTTCAATTACAGCGCAGGTATGAGGTAGCTTTACCGGTATGGTTGGAGTTTGAATTAATTACTTTAGTCGAGCAATGGGCTTTAGGGATGGAGTGGGTAGAGCTATGTGAAAATACTACTTTAGATGAGGGAGATGTGGTAAGAATATTACGTCGTACCTTAGATTTATTATCGCAAATTCCCCACGTTCCTCATTTACCGCAGGATATTAAGAGGAATGCTCAGCGTGCTATTCAGTTAATTGATAGATTTCCAGTGAATGAGGTTGTTGAGTAAGTTTGGCGATTGGGGAGGCAAGGAGAATTTAATCTTTGACCTTTGATATTAGTAATTCTTACTTTTCGAGTTGATTTAACATACCTATACATATTTTATAGTTAGTGACAGTATTTTATGCTTTATTAGTCTCGCGCAAGGATGCTGTTGCGGTAATAATAAAAATTAGCTGCTTAGCTCTTTGTACATTAACCTCTGGGTTTCACACCAGAGGTCAAAGTAAGTCGCAATTAAGGTGATTATGCTACTGACAGATGCTTCGATGAACTATTTTTCAGCTGCTGATATAAATCCTCAGCATAAACTTCAAGCTGTGAAGTTGTCATTGCTTTTAAAACACGCTGCTTACTACAAGGTATTTTAAGCTGTTCAATTAATCGCATAACATCTTGCATTAAATAACCACGTCTCTCATCATCTCGTTTTACTTGATTGTACTGGTCTTCTGTATTCACTAAAGCAAGGGTAACTTCCAGAAATTTGGTTTTCTCAAGCAGAGAATTAGGAAGAGGGACAACTGTTTCTACTAGATTTACAGTCCATGAGCTATCATAATTAGATGTAGTCTTCATTTTTCGTTTCTTGATATTTGAAAATTGTATAAATGAAGTTAGTAGCTTGTCCTAAAAGCTACGAAAAAGTTTAATTGAAATTAAGGGCACTCCAATATGTTTGGAGTGTTTTTTTATTCTGTACAAATGCTAATCTGAATAACATAAAATAGCAATAAGCAAAAATACTTATTGCTATTTATAAATCTACAAGCGACTATACATCTACAGATGTATACTGAAACTATAAAGTAACTTATGGTTAGTAAAAAAGATATTGAGCAACGTTTAAGAGCGTTGGATTGGACGCTTTACAGGCTGGCAAAAGAATTTGCTCAACTTCGTGCAGGAGAAAAAGAAGCCCCTCCTGCATCGCGCTATCACACCTCACTTGGCAAAGCTATAGATAATCCGGGCACATCCAAACTAGAAACCATCAAAGATATAGTTCAAGTTCTCAACGGTGAGCTAACTATTTTATGGGAAGCAGAAAAAGTAGTTACTATCCGTTTAGAGGAAGAAACCTTAGAAGCTTTAAAGGTGAGAGCTGAAAACGATGGAAAGACTATTAATGAAACAGTCAAGCAACTCTTGTTGCAAGCAATGTCAGGATTCTCACCGCAGAAATCAAAACAACTCAATTTAGTTATGGCTGAAGCAGCCAAGATTTATCGCTCTTTTCATCCCATTATTGCATCTGCTTACTCTGCTGTAGATCAATGGTTGTCAGAAATTCCAGAAGCAAAGGGATACAAAGAGCTTGATTACTCAAAGGATATTTTACACTCATTAGATAAAACAGATTTAAAAAGTACAGCTTTTCAGTATTATGCTCTGTTTGCTCGGAACTACTTTGAAGCAATACATATTTTAGATAATGTTATTCATTCAACTAGGCTACTTCATAGCATTAAATATCAACCACGTATTTACTTAGTAGATGTTGGTTGTGCTATGGGTGCTGCTACGGCAGCTTTTATTGAAAAGATTTTAACTTTACCAAAAGAGGAGATTCAATCAAAAACAATAGAAATTATCTGTGTAGGTATAGAACCAAATATTTATAGCTATGCCATTTATACAAAGTTTATGCAGGAACTTCAAAAGAAGATTCAACCATTTAATATAAACTTAGATTTCAAAGGTATTAACGAGCCTCTTTCACAAGCAATTTTGACTACAATTAGCCATTTAAAAAACAAGCTAAATGATAAAGGTGCTTCTGCTAAAGTTCTACCTAATCTTTTTGTAACTCAGCTTGATATTGCTTCATCTATTGGTAAACATGACGTTCAGAAAAGAGAAAGAGATAAAAAACTTAAAGCTTTAGGATTAGAACCAGAAAATGATTTAGAAATAGAAAAGGAGTTTTGGCAAGATGAAGCACTTTCCTTAAAAAGGTTATTGGAGGAAGTACCTATTGAAAAATTACATTTGATGACAATAGGAACAAAAAATTTAGAACAATCTCTTCAAAACATAATTCAAGTTAGTGATATTAACGAAGGAATTAAGAATATAAATAAATCTGTTGATAATTTTATTGGTAAAACCCACAAAATTTATTCTGTTATTGAAGGGAATCAAACAGTTTATTTTGAAAATCCCATAAATAGTTATTGGCAAGATCAACATATCTTAAATCATACCGCTCAATTTAATTGTATTTGTCAAACAATCAAAAACCGCGAACTTGAAGAAGACAATGAATGGAATAAATTGATAAGTTTAGAAAATATAGAGTTAGCATGGGTCAAAGCAAGAAATAATATATTTAATGAATCTTTCTATGATGAAGTAGAAATACGCTTATTTGAAAGCAATCTAGATGAAAACTTACAGATTCTTGTAGATAACTTAGTTGAAAAATTATACTCAGATAATTTTCTTCCTTCTAATCAAAATATTGATTACAAATTTGTTAAAGGTAGAGCAAAAGGTCGTCCAAAGCAGTTAATCCGTTTAGAAGAAGAGATATTAGCTATTGCTATTTTGCAAACTATTGGGCAGAAAAATAATTTTGAATTTAATTCATATAAACTTAAAATAGAGCAAACAGAAGATTTATATGAGGATTATTTTCCTAAGTATAAACAGTTTTTAGAGTCATCAAGAGAAAGTGCTAATCGTTTTCAAGATGGTGCTGCTTTAAGAACAGACATACAATCATATTATGTTACAGTTATTCAGCAACAGTTAATCGATATTACTGAAAGAGAATTAGAAATTAATAGTAAACGGATTAAGTGGTTACTTACTAAACTTCTCAAACAAAACTTGAAAAATGGACATCAAGATGGTGAAGGGCTTAAACAAGCAACTCTGACATCAGGTTTTTATGCCAATTTATATTTGAAAGCAGTTGACGATTACTTTGATGACAAGGAACGGAAAAATAAAATCCATTATCACCGTTATGTTGATGATATTATTGCAGTTTCTCGACACGTTAGTTATATCCAAGAATTTGAAACACAATTAAAAATCAAGCTAGAAGAACTGGGACTTAAACTTAATAAATCCAAAACGGAACATTATGATAAAGTACCAGATTTTTTGCCCAGCACGGAACTAGATACTTATTTAGATGAATTAAATAAAGAATTTAATAAAACACTTTATCCTTTATGGATAATGGATTACGATTACCGCACTCAGTTTGAATTAGCTAATAGCAGTTATGATGAACAATCATGGTGGAAGTTAATCAGAGTTTATCAGCATTGTTTATATTCTGTGGGAATTTATGTAACAGAAATGCGTTTGAGCCGCAAAATTCATCAAAAATTAGTTGTACAAAACTTAGAACCTGAAAAGCAGTTAAAATTGGCATCTTTTCCTAACGAAGATAACTTTATAATTATTTCAAAATGGAGTACTCAGTTTCAAGAACTGAATGGTCATTGGATTGATAGGAAAAATCACATAAAGTCTAAAATAGTTAATCTTTTTCAAAATAGTTTAGAAGAATTAACACAAATTTCAGTCTCTATTAAAGGTAAAGCTGATTCTATCAATGAAAAAGAAAAGCGAAAATTAAATATAAGGCAGAGAAAGCTACAAACTCGAATTAGATTATCTGTAAATAAATTACTAATTTTAGGATTCGAGCAAGTTTGGCAGGAAATTGTGAACATAATTTGTGACCCGAATTTATTTATTATTCGTAATTTATTAGATATTATTGTTGGTTTAGCTTCTCAAGGATATACAGACGCAATTAACCAATTATGGGAACACTATCAAATTAGTGAAGTTGCAATGGAAGAATCAAGTGAATATATGCGTGCTATTCTTCTTGAATCATTTCGCTTTCTTCCAATACTTGAATTAGCTGATTGGCAATTAATATTTAACTCTTCAATAGCAGCTAACTCTGATATTGAAAAACTTAAAGCTACAGAAACTTGGTTATATTTGGGTAACCTTGCCAAGCCATTTGTACAACCAGAATACTTTCAAAATATTGCTAATGCGTTAAAAAGTGTGCCTGCTCCATTGGCTCGGCTCAAGAAAAATTACATATTGATTCTGGGAATGTACAATTATGACTTGCCAGATAATATTCCATTTTCAGATGAAGAAAAAAACGATTACTTAATTCAAGATGCCTTGAAACTTGCAGAATCAGGAAAAGTCTCAGAAATATTTACAGAAATTGAACCAGCAAGAGTTAGACAATATTATAACCAAAATCAAAAATCAGTTAATAAAGATAAACATTACTCACTGTAAAAAAATAAAGATAGTTGAATTTATCGCTTCAAATCCTAGCAAGTAATTTACTAGAACTTGCGATACGTAGCTTTAGAAGACTTACAAAAAAGCAAAAATAGACATCTCCGAAAAAGAATTAAATCGTGGTAAAAGAATATAGAAGAGTATTTTGTTTGCCAAGTCTTTATGAATAATATCTGTGAACACATCCAAAACCATCCTCAAGAAACACTGCGTTTAATCGGTTTAAAGAATGAGCAGCTAGAAGAGCTTTTAGAGCAAGCAGTAAAGCTGCACTATCAAAAGCAGAAAATAGTTGAATCGAAAAAAGTTAGGATTATTCTTGGTGGAGGTGGGCGTAAACCAAAGTTATCTTTATCTGAACAAATAATCTTGACACTAACTTATTTAAGACATTTAACAACTTTTCAATTATTAGGCATTCAGTTCGGAGTCAGTGAAACAACTGCAAATGATACCTTTAACTATTGGTTGCCAATAATAGGAGAATTGTTACCACCAAGCTTACTTGAACAGGTAAAAAAAACTCCAGTGAAGAAGAAGTTGTTAAAGAAATTTTAACAGAATTTGAATTAATAGTGGATAGCTATGAACAGCCAATAGAAAGACCTTCAGAGTATCAAGAACAAAAAAAGTATTATTCAGGCAAGAAGAAAAATCATACTCGTAAAGGACAAATAATTGTTTTACCGTCGGGTAAAGATATTGTTGATATTGTAACAGATAAACCTGGACCACAAAGTGATATAAGTTTATTTCATGAACGAAAAGAAAAGTTTGATGAAGAACAAAAATTTAGTGGAGATAAAGCTTATCAAGGAGAAGAAGCAATTAAATCTCCTAAGAAGAAGCCGAAAAATAAAGAATTAACTTTTTCAGAGAAAGAGAGAAATAAACAGCTCGCCTCTGAACGAATTTTTGTAGAACATTTAATTCGATTAATCAAAGTATTTAGAGTGGCTCTCGTATTGATTTAGATTAAATTCAAGTAAATACGAGCAAGTTATCATGGCTGTTTGTGGGCTTGTTAGGTTACGAATATCAACATTGATTTTGTAGTTTTAAAAATCTGGAATTATTTAGAAGTCAAACTGGTTTGAAAAGATACTGTTTTATAGCTAATTTTTAACTTCAACCTTCTCTAATACCTATTCTACCGTACAAATTATCTATCTCCGCCCTACGGCGATCGCACCGTGTGAGATAGATATGGTGGGTAATTGGTTATTTCCGGAGATGTCTAATTGATTGACTTACTTTTCACCTACAACTGTTTCCAACCAAGCATCTAAATCTGACATCCCTTGAAAATCAAGCAAAGCTTCTACTAAATCTTCCAACTGTTCTAAGGAGAGAGATTCGATACGCGATCGCACCTCTTGAGGTAATTCTCCTAATCGTCGAGTTAACAGACGAAGGACAAGTGTTTTGGCTTCGACCCTCAAACTTGTAAACCATTATTGTTGTGATTAGCTCCATTATGACGCGATTTTCTGATTGAGGAGCTTCCTGTTGACTTCTCGTCAGCAAAAACCTCGCTTCCTGTGTTGCTTGTTCCTCATCAATCGTAGTCAAAACTGTTAATGCGACCCATAGGGGTAAAGAGCGAATATCACCCAACTCATCTAAATATATGCGATTTACCTGATCTCCATTGAGTAGACTCCAAAAAGGACGAATTTCATCTTGCTCAATACTACG
>CAKZYM010000722.1 GCA_937884685.1 uncultured Calothrix sp. | reverse complement strand
AATGCAGCGATTAGCAATGCACCCCAACCAGCGATGAATGCTACACCACCTAATGGTGTTATTGCTCCTAGGATTTTGATGTTGCTCAAGCTCAGAGCGTATAAGCTTCCTGAAAATATAAATACACCGATGATGAATAACCAGCCACTCGCAATTAAGCTTGTTGATGATGTTTGGCTTTGACCGAGCAAAATTGCAACTAATAACAGCGCTAAAGCATGATACATCTGATAGCGAGCGCCAACTTCAAAAATCTCTAAGGCTCGTTCGCTAAGTTTTTCTTTTAGAGCATGAGAAGCGAAAGCTCCAGCCGCTACAGATGAGCCACCGAATATTGCTGCTAGGCTGATGAATACTTTTATCATGTTACTGAATTGATGATGGGAAAATAGAGAAACAGAAGGTAATTAAAGATTTTACTCCTTACTCTTAACTGCTAACTGCTAATTGCTAACTCTCTATTCCCAATTGCCATTTTTACAAATCAAAGTGATAAGATACTGCACCGTCTTCATTCACTTTGAAGTTAGCATTAAATTGTTTGGCTTGGTCGTCCAAGAATTCTCTTGCAGTAGATGCTGGTAGTTGCGATTGCATTGCGAAGCCTAAAACTGTTATGCGTCCTTGGTTCTCGGCTATCATGCGATAAAACATTGATTGCAAATGTAAGTCCATCTGTTTTGCGATCGCGTTTTCTTCTTTTTTTCCCCGACGACGCATCCCGAGGGCTAACCATCCACCCAGGGCTAAGCTGGGTAATCCGTATGTAATACCATTAAGGGCTGTTGTATTCAAAAGAGCTACTGCTTGATGGTTTACGAAATCCTGTTCTTTGTAGGCTTCTTTCGGTATATCCTTATACATTAAATGTTTGTCTCTCATGGCCTGGGCTGATATTGTTGTCAGCATAAACCCCAATATAATTAACCAACCCGCAGCTAGCTTCTCAGCAGTTTTCATAATCTTTTTAAAGTTTTTACTTTAAAATTGATTCTAACCTCACTTTCATAGAAGATTCCACTAATTAATCATCAAATTATCACTATTGGTAAGGGTTAAAAATATATTTACCAGCGATTTGTTGCTATTCTTTTCTGCTATCTAGTGATTTTACGTAGGGCTGCGTTTATATTCTGACTCTATGACCTATTTTATAGGAGGTTAAGAATCTGAGATTGTTGATTATAAATCAAGCTTAAATTATTCACGTTTCTGTAATTATGTATTGTATTTTTTTTATCTGTGAATTTTTCGACTCCCAATTAGCAATTAGCAATTTTATAAATTTAATTATTTTATGTAGAAACGTGCTGTAGCACACGTTTCTACAATATTAGTTAGGAAAAATCAGTATTAAAATAAATACTCTGAGCTAAAAATGAAAGTGATAATAAACGCCACCATTTTGACTGTGGTCAAAAGTTGCGTTAAATTCTTGAGCCTTTGAATCTAAGAATAATTTGGCCTCTTCTCCTGTAACCTCTGCTTCTTTCGCAAAGCGTAGTAGAGAAATTTGTCCTCTTTGTTCTTCGACAAGGCGATAAAAAGTAGACTGAAGATGACTTGTTAGCTGTTTTTGATTTTGCTTTTTCAAGCTCATTATCAGTAACGAACCTAAGCCTACACCGGAGAGACCAAAAGTTAAACCAGCAAAGGCTCTATGTGTAATTTGTCGTTTTTCTTCTTGAGTTGCTTGATGATTTTTAGTTGATAATGCCTCCATAGTTACATGCATGAGAGAAAGAGAACCAAGTGAGAGTAGCAAACCAGCGGAAACTTTTGTAAGTAACTTCATAGAAACACGACAAGATGTGATATCTTGCCGCGATCTTAACCTCACTTACGTGTAGCTTCCAGTATTCGAGAAAAGTAAAAGCGCGTGCGTGTCATTGCTTGTCGTTGTATGGTAAAGCCGTTTTTTTGCAAAAAATCAACGATATCGGCTTCACGATGCTGATAAGCACGGGTAGTTTTACTCGGACCTGGGAAGAAACTACCAATTTTCTTTAATAGAACCAGAGCAAAGGTTTTAGGCGCAAAACTAACTATTATCCGAGATTCTGCGGTGCTGCATAAATGAGATATCATCTCGGAGGCTTTTTCTTGAGGATAGTGGATAAGAACGTCTAAACACACAACCGTGTGATACTTGCCACTCAAGCTTTCCAAGTCTTGCACCGCGAAAGTTGGATTATCACGATTCCCTAAAATAGCTTCGGCTCGTTCTCTACCTTCTTCGACCATTTTTTCCGAAATATCGCTAGCGTAAACCTTCGCTCCTGCTTGGGCTAAAGGTATGCTGAGACTACCTACACCGCATCCAGCGTCGCATATTGATATTTCTGCTAAGTTTTCATCAGCTTTGAACCAGCTAAGTACAGTGTCTACAGTCTTTTGATGTCCTTTACGAATATCAAGCTGTACTGTATTTACCTCACCATTGCCATAGATGCGTCTCCAACGGTCAAAGCCGGTGGAATTGAAATAATCCTTAACAATTGTTTTGTCGTCTGTTACAGTCATAAAAATTAATAATTAACAGTACTAAATCGAAAAAAATTGCTTGTTATCGGTAGGATACATCAATTGAGGACGACAAAACTTAATCAAAAAGCAGAAAACCACAAAATCAGTGTCATACATTTGTGGTTTCCTGAGAAATATATTCAGTTATCTAAAAATTCTGTTTAGGATAGTAAGCGCTGCCAGGTTATTTTTTTACTTGGTTCGTCATAATTCCAGCGTAGTAAATTACTTGCATGAGAACCTTCAATTCCTGATAAACCAATTGCTGTTCGCGGTGCAGTTGTTGCTAGCTCAATAGCAGTTTCTAGATTGCATATTCCCCATTCAACTAGATTTTGTATTCCTGCAAGTAATGGTAAAGTCGTTCCCGATAAAGTTCCATCTGCTAATCGTGCGGTACCTTCAGTAACTGTAATTTCTCGACTATCCCAAGGGTAAGTCCCATCGGGTAATCCTAAAGGAGCTAGAGCATCGCTGACTAAGAAAAGTCCTTGAGTGTAATTGCTTGCTCGCAACAGTAAATCTATCATCATTGGTGAAACATGCTTTCCGTCAGCAATAAAACCACACATTACCTTTTTGTTAGTAATAGCAGCAGCTAATAAACCAGGCTCGCGGTGGTGCAAAGCAGGCATTGCATTAAAAGCGTGAGTCACCATAGTCGCACCCATATTAAATGCATTCTGTGCCTGTTCTGCGGTGGCTTGAGAATGTCCTAGACTGACGATGATACCTTGTTGATGTAAATAAGGAATAACCTCGTTATGCGAATCTAATTCCGGCGCTAAAGTTATAACTTTGACAATCTCTGTAAAATCCCCCAAGGCTCGCTTCACTTCTACAAGCGATAAAGGTAACAAATATTCTTGTGGATGTGCCCCGCGTTTTTCAGCATTTAAAAAAGGGCCTTCTAAATGTACTCCTAAGACTTTTGCACCTGAAGTTTGACTCTGCATAAAATCGGCTATTACCTTCAGGGAACGCTGAATCTTTTCCACAGAAGTTGTTACTAAAGTTGGTAAAAATGCATCAACACCACTATCCCAAAGATAATCGCTAATTTTTTGCAAACTCTCAGCATTTTCTGTATTTAAATCTGGAAAAGCAGTTCCCAAGCCACCATTAATTTGTAAATCGATACCACCAAGAGAAATATATGAGCCTTCTGCATCCAATATTTTTAAATCTGATAAAGGTACTCGCTTGATAATATTACCCATCGGCACAATTTGTTCAATAATGCCTTGGTGGTTGATAAATAGCATTTGTTTATCTTTATAACCGGGAACAAGAGCATTAATAATGTTTAAAGGGGTAGTAAAATTACTCAGTGTTATTTGAGTCATAGGATATACGAGATTTACGAAAAAAGCTGACTAGATTTTGATAGAAACTAGGGCTATTAATCAAGGATAGGGAATTGGGGATTGGGGATGGGACATGGGGGATTGTTAATTGGTAATTGGTAATTGGAAAAGATATTTTGATTTGGATTTTTGTGAAATGGTCTAAAAGTGAGATGATGATTACTATTGCCTAATTATTGTTATTTAGAAGCTGTAGGGAGTAGGTAATAGGGAAAAAGGAAATAAGAGTATAAGGAGACAAGAGGGTTTTCTTCTAGGGAATGTCTCGAATTTCCACTACATTTTTCATACCAATTACCAACTACCAATTACCAATCCCCAATCTAAAATCCAAAATCCAAAATCACTATGACTGTCGGAATTATTATGGGTAGCGACTCCGATTTACCCACAATGCAAGATGCGATAAAAATCTGTGAAGAATTCGGAGTTTCTACAGAAGTTGCAATTATCAGCGCCCATCGTACTCCGCAGCGAATGGTGGAATACGCGACACAAGCTTTAGATAAGGGTATTAAAGTTATTATTGCTGGAGCCGGTGGTGCTGCT
>CAKZYM010000721.1 GCA_937884685.1 uncultured Calothrix sp. | reverse complement strand
AGAGGAAGCAGGGGAGGCAGGGGAGGCAAATAAATTTTTTCTTCCTCCGCGTCCTCCGCTTCCTCCGCTTCCTCCGCTCTCATAACTCCTAACTCCTAACTATTTTGTTCGGCCAACTTCAACTGCTGCCACCAGCGATTTAAAGGATAATAGACTACAGGTCCCCACAAACTGCTGAGAATCGCAGAAGCCAAAGTTACCTTTTGGTAATAAGTCCAAATCACATCCGAACTAGCAGTACCTGCTCCAATTAGCTGTAAAGCGAAAATCGTATCCGATAAAGTAGCCATTACGAACACAATTAAAGCAATAGAAATAAAATCTTCTTGGATAAAACGCTGTTTCTGAAATAAACCGACTAAAAAACCGACCACACCCAAACTTACAGCATGAGTCGGATTCGCTGATGTCATTCCATCTTGAAGTAAACCCAAAACGATACCAGCAAAAGCTCCTTGAAAAGCCGAGCGATTAATACTCCAAGCTACAACCCAAATTAACAGCCAGTTAGCCCCTATTCCCAATAGTTCCATACCGGGAAAACGTTGTGGTAACAGAAATAAACATAATAATACCGAAGCACTAATTACACCCCAATCAGTTACTTGACGCAAACGGGGATGCCATCTAGAAAGGGGTTTAATGCGCTTCTTCGGCTTCTTAGGTCGTCGAGACGGAGGTAATCCAGAACTTTGTTTATTTTTAGATTTCTTAAGTCGAGATGGGGGTAGTCCAGAACTTTGTTTATTCTTAAATTTCTTAAGTCGGGATGGAGGTAGTCCAGAACTTTGTTTACTTTTCTCTTTATCCCGAAATTTGGGAATTTTCATTTACTTGCAGCCTTGCCCTAAACTTATTTATATTTATTTCTTAGTATCTGTATTTTTGGGTGCTGGATTTTCTGGCTTCGGGTGAACCGTAACCCAGTCAAGAGAACGAATTGGAGGAAAAAGTTCTACTGTTGCAACTGATGCGGGTAGTCTCTTTAAGTCTAATGATTTAATTTTTCCTATCGGTACACCTGAAGGGAACTTGGAACTATAGGTTGATGTCGAAACCACATCACCTTCTTTCACATTTGGTACTTTCTCATAAAATTCCAATACCGCATCAGCAGAACCATCTCCTCGTAAAATACCTTTACCTCCAGTACGGCTGATATTCACCCCAACTTGGGAATTCATATCGCTAATTAATAGTACCCGGCTAGTATTAGGAGTAACGCTATCTATCAACCCAACCAAACCACCTTCAGCCTTGACTACATAGCCTTTCTGGATTCCTGTATTGCTACCGCGATTCAAAGTTACCTGTTGCCACCAATTGTCCGCGCTACGTCCGACAACACGAGCTGGAATAGTAGATGTATTTTTTGCTTCTTTTTCTACGTACTTCAATAAAGCCTTAATATTTTTATTTTCGCTTTCTAATTCAACTATTTTCGCTTGCAGTTCTTGTACCTTGGCATTAGTCAAATAGTCTTGATTCGGTTGGGACCCGAACACCTCAAACGGACGCATGATCCCATCGTAAAATTCGACTAAAAGTTCACCTTGAGTTTGGCGAACCACCAAAGCACCACCAACTACTAAACCCAATAACCCTAGCTGTAACCCTAAACGTTCCCACCAACGACGTGCAGTAAACATATAAACCTTTTTCTAACGGAAAATTTTCTTAACTTAGTATTTTTAATAGAAAGATATTGGACTCTAAGCAGAATCCAATATCTTACATAACATAGTCTGCCTTACATACTGCGAGAACGTGCGCTGAATACCCGTTCCAATTGCTTGAAATTTTCCAACACGCGACCAGTTCCTAAAACCACACAACTTAAAGGGTCTGCGGCAACATGTGTTACAATCCCAGTCTCATGGCTGATTAAAGTATCAATACCCTTGAGCAAAGCACCACCACCAGCAAGCATAATACCCCTGTCAATAATATCTGCAGCCAATTCTGGAGGTGTACGCTCCAAAGTCCGTTTTACTGCTTCGATAATCACTGACAGCGGTTCAGACATACTTTCACGGATTTCTGGTCCTTTAATCGTCACCGTTCTTGGTAAACCAGAAAGCAAATGTAAACCTCGAACTTCCATAATGGCTTCTTCGTCATCATGAGTCGGATAAGCAGAACCGATACGAATCTTAATATCTTCTGCTGTCCGCTCACCAATCACCAGATTATGAACTTTCTTCATATACTGGACAATTGACTCGGTTAATTCATCCCCAGCAATACGTACTGATTCGCTCAATACAGTACCTTGGAGACTCAATACTGCAACTTCAGTGGTACCACCACCGATATCAATAATCATGTTACCAGTAGGCTCAGCTACCGGCAGCCCCGCTCCAATTGCTGCCGCTACAGGCTCATCGATTAAATAAACCTCTCTAGCACCTGCTTGGGAAGCAGCATCCATTACAGCCCTTCTCTCAACACCAGTCACGCCGCTGGGGATACCGATTACAATCCTGGGTAAAACCAAAGATTTACCTTCGTTTACGCGCTGAATAAAATTCTTCAGCATTAGCTCGGCAGTATCAAAATCAGCAATTACACCATCGCGCAAAGGACGCAAGGCAATCACATTTCCGGGAGTCCTACCGAGCATTTTCTTAGCATCTTCTCCCACAGCCAGCGCTACCTTTTCGTTTTGGTCGATGGCAACAACTGACGGTTCTTGGAGTACAATACCTTTACCAGAAACATAAACGAGAGTATTGGCAGTACCCAGGTCGATACCCATATCCCGCGACAAGGAAAACTTACTGAAAAGACCCACGCGTTTATACGCCCCCTATTCTCGTTACTTTTTACAACGTCCGAAATACCGAATCGTGCTGGATTCTATTATTTTTTTAGACCTGAGTCTAGTAAAGCAGATTAACTTTTTATATATCTTGTCCGAATCTTTACCATGTCCGGGTCCCTTTGAATCTCTTATTCTTGGTCTCAGTAAACTTATCAGTATGCTTTTACAATTTAAGCATAGTCATTTTTATCATCTATCTGATAATTTTTCTTGTCAATTATTTAACACTATGCCAAATGTGTTCTAATCCGCTATTATATTAATCAATATTTCAAAGTACACTAGTACTAAAATACAGGCATATACAGACATATGAGTATTAATGTAGTCCATCTTGTCGGTCGTGTAGGTACCAACCCCGATATGAAATACTTTGATTCGGGAAATGTCATATGTAGACTAACATTAGCAGTTGACCGTCGTAAAAGAGACAGCGGTCCCGACTGGTTTAACCTCGAACTATGGGGAAAAACAGCAGAAATTGCTAATAGTTACGTGCGTAAAGGTAAACAAATTGCTGTGAGGGGTTCCTTAAAAATGGATAGCTGGAACGATAGCTCCACAGGTAAACCTCGTTCTAGACCAGTTATAAACGTAGACGACCTACAGCTATTAGGTTCCAAGAGAGATTCTGAAGCTGAAATGATGAATAACAGCCCAGAACATTTTTGACTTAGGAGTGAGGAGTTAGGAGTTAGAATTAATAGTTAGTAATTATTAGTTGTCAATTATTAGTTGTCAATTATTAGTTGTCAATTATTAATAGTTAGTATTTCACAGATAACTGTTGGTTGTGATTACTGACTAAAGTAATTGTAATTGTGTCGAAAATTAATCATAATTGCTTTCAAAAGCTAATAGCCAATAAATCACTTTTAACTCCTAACTCCTAACTCCTAACTCCTAACTCCTAACTCCTAACTCCTAACT
>CAKZYM010000720.1 GCA_937884685.1 uncultured Calothrix sp. | reverse complement strand
CTATTAGCCCCAGACTTCTAGTCTGCGGGTTTTTTGCATAATTGGGATGCTCCCCATTGTACCCAACTGTAAGGGTGAGGCTACATAAACAAAGCCCAGCGACCCGGGCTTCCTAGTATTATCTAACCTAACGCTTCAAGTTTTTGTTTCTGATTTTTATACATTTCCTTAAACACTTTTTGCTGCTGTTTATGTTCTACAATTGGTTCGGGATAACCAACAGCTTGACGCTCTAAAGGTGTAATTTTTCCTGTTACTAAATACTCGGCATCCATTGAACTTAATTCCGGAACCCATTGGCGAATATATTCACCTTCTGAGTCGAATTTCTGTGCTTGAGATGCAGGATTAAAAATCCTTACTGGTTTGGGGTCCATTCCACTAGAAGCACTCCATTGCCAACCACCGTTATTAGCAGATAAATCTCCATCAATTAGTCGTTGCATAAAGTATTTTTCGCCTAATTGGGGATTCAGCAATAAGTCTTTTGTTAAAAAACTAGCAACAATCATCCGACAGCGATTATGCATCCAGCCCGTTTGATTTAATTGTCGCATAGCAGCATCAACAATCGGGTATCCGGTTTTTCCTTCACACCAAGCTTGAAAATATTCATCATTATCTTCCCAAGGAAAATCTTTGAAAGCATCGCGATAAGCACCCGATGCTAATTCCGGGAAGTTATACATTGCATGTTGATAAAATTCTCGCCAAGCTATTTCTTTTTGCCAAGTAATAATATTATCTCGTAATTCATCGCTGCGACTATTTTCTAATGCGTCTTCAGTCGCTTTCCATACATTACGAATACCAATTACACCAAATTTTAAAGCCGCACTTAATCTTGATGTACCATCAATTGCAGGAAAATTTCTTTGTTCTTGATATTCATTAATATTGCTATAACAAAATTCTTCTAACCTTTCTTGGGCTGCTTCTTCACCAGGTTCAATGATTAATGCTCCATCCCAATTAAATCCTAAATCTTTAGCTGTAGGCAATTCAACCGCACCTGATTTGATTGCAATTTCTTGCTCTTCTGCTGTTAATCCCTCAAATTTATCAGCAATTTCGACGGGAGAATCTTTCGGTTTACCAATCCAATTTTTCCAGAAAGGAGTGTATACAGTATAAGGATTATTAGAACCAGTCCGAATAGAATCTGGATTGTTTAATAACTGGTCCCAATTTTTTTCTAAATATTCAATTCCTTGTTCTTCAAGTGCATTAATAACATCTGCATCTCGCTCCTGAGAATATGGTTCCACATCCCAATTCCAAAATACAGCTTTAGCTTTTAAAGTTGCTGCTAATTGAGGAATTGCTTTAACTGGATTATCCCAAAGAATCAATAATTGGCTGCCCATTTGAGCGTATTTTTCTTGCAGTTTCTGCAAACAGCCAATCATATAAGTTACCCTAACCGCTGCAACGTCATCCCCTTTGAGAATATTGGGGTCGAGACAGAAAACACCCACCACCTTACGACTTTTTTCCAATGCTGCTGCTAATCCAGTATTGTCAGAAATCCGTAAATCGCGACGATGCCAAAACAAAATTAAATCGGACATATATCTGGCTTTAATAGTTCTATTGTACTAAAGTATCGACAATGAATTACAATAGCATCTTTTGGAATTTCGGAATAGGGAGTAGGGAATAGGTAAGAGGTAAGAGGTAAGAGGTAAGAGGTAAGAGGTAAGAGGTAAGAGGTAAGGGGTGATAGGGGTTAGTTGGGAGTGGTGAAACAATCAGGGAGCAAGATGCTCCCACTACGGGTATATCAAATAAAATAGGGATGCTATCTTTTACAGCACCCCCATAAATATTATTTATTACCCATTACCTCTTACCTCTTACCCATTACCCATTACCCATTACCTATTACTAATTACCCATGACCCATTTCTATTTGGTCTTTTTGAGCCATATTTTGAGGAACAAATTCTCCTTTTAAACCGTATTTAACTAAGCCCATGTATTCGTAAATCATCATCATTGCTTTTCTAGTTTGAGTCAGATGAGGGGGTGGACTTTTATGAGGAATTACTTCAAATCCGACGTTGCGAAATGTTAGTAGGGAACGCAACATATGGGGAGGGTCTGTAACTAAAATAATTTTATTAATACCTTGGGGTTGTAGTAAGGAAGCAGTAAATAAAGCGTTTTCTTTAGTAGTTCGAGAACAATGTTCTTCGTTGAGTGCTTCTGAAGGTATACCTTTTTTTTGTAATCCATTCACTATCTCGCTTCCATCACCAGAACCACTTGCAAAAATCAAAGGTGCTCTTTGCGATTCCCAAAGATTTGCTGCTACTTGAATTCTAGAGTTTCTAAAAGCTTCTCCACGTCCTAATACAACAATTGCATCTGCTATTTGACCTTTATCTGGAGGAACAAATGCAACTAAACCTTTGTTTGCAACAGCAGTTGTTAAAGGAAATTGAGCGCTAAAATAAGTTATTAATAATAAAGTTCCGAAGCTACTCCATAGACGTTTCCAACGAAATTTAGGAACAATCCAAGGTAGAAAAATCAAAAATACTAGCGGTAATACTATTAAAGTTGGAGTCATTAGCCAATGGATAATCATTGATTTGATTCCGAGCCATTGGCTAACAGGACGATGACATAAAGCTGGGTCAAGCATTGTTTTTTAAGAAATGTGAATGCTCTTTCCTGCTATATTAAACTACTTTTTCATTGGATGTCCATTTTCTTGAAACCATTACTATGACTATCTTTCGATAGATACAGCTTGTATATGGCTATTGGTTCAATCGTTGATAATTTAAACTATTGATTATTTACTTAAATAAATTTTAAAAAGCTTATCCCTATCCGGAAAATTTAATTTGCTGATGTGTAAAAATTTGTATTTTTCAACACATAATTAAGGCATATATTTAAATTGCTTTTGCAGAAAACCATTCATAGTATCTATCTAGAAGTATATTTGCTGCTTCTTCTAAATTTTCTCCAAAAGAAATAATACCTTCTTCATGTCCCGACATAACTAATATTTTTTTATCTATCAAATTATCTTGTTTGAATAATCTGATAATTTCCTTCGCCATTTCCGGTGTTCCGTAGGAAACATTTTTTTCTGTTGTGGAAACTTTGTACATTAGTTCTTGCCAAAGTTCTAAATTGTGAACATGAATAATCGCATTAACTTTAGGGTCTATCTGATATAATGTCGCGTGAGTTAAAGACTCGGAAGAAGCTTTTATTGGCCCATAACAAGTTAAAGAATTCTGCTCTAAATCAAAATTAGTTACTCTTGTATAATGCTGTTCGTTCAAAACTGGTAAATTACCTGTTTGCGTACCAGAAACGACAAATTGCTCTGGTAGAGAATAACGGATGCTAAGATTACCGAACCCAATACCATTCTCATATTCACCAATTAAACCCAATTCATAAAGTTTATTTCGCCATTTGTTGAGTTCTGCTATCTCATTTAAATCCATTGGTTCTGATTTAATCCAGTTGCATTGATACTTTACATAACCTTCGTCAATCATTTTTTTAGGGAATAGAGAATTGGGAATTGGTAATTTTGGTCATTGGGGATTGGGAATCGAAAAAGTAATTAGATTACAATCCAAAATCTAAAATCTAAAATCTAAAATCAGAAATTACATACTAACTCGGGGGTCTTCTTCAGATGTTTCATTTCCCTGTTGGGAGGTGATAAAAATAAGTTTTACTCCTTGGGGTGATGATTGATTGTGCCATAATCCGCGTGGAACTATGAATATAGAATCTTTTTTAAGAGTTGTTTTGCAAGCTTTATCTTCAGCCAAAATAGTGACATCTACTTCACCTTCCACAATCTGAAGAAGTTCATCGTCTTGATGACGTTCCCAAGGGGTTAAACCTGAAAAACTTGCCATCCCGACCATACATTTATTGAAATTACCAAGAATTTTCATCGCTCCACTAGCTTCATCACTTGTGGTTTCCCTATCAACTCGCAACTTTCCCACTGATTTGAGCGCGGCTTGTATGTCTAAAGATTTCATATCATAATTGTTAGAAGCTGACTCGGTTGTCATAAGCCCAAACCTAAGCAATAGAACAAATGTATTGTATGAACCTCTGACTACCTTGTCAAATAATTACTCAGTTGTAACTGTTAACTGATAATCCGCATCCTCTGGATGAACAACGGTTGACTGATAACTGATGATCCACACCCTTTGGGTGAAAATTGAATAACTAATAATTGAATAATTGATAAATGTGTCAACTTTTGGGAATGAATTGCAACGTACCGACTGATATTTGCTTTTCTTTTGAAGGGTTTTCGGCTCGGGGAGGTAAAACTGATGACCATAAAGATGGTTGGGGTATTGCCTTTTTTGAAGACAAGGGTTGTAGAATTTTTATGGATGCTCAATCTTCAGTAAATTCTCAAATTGCGGATTTTGTTAGACGATATCCGATTCATTCGACCCATGTAATAGCCCATATTCGTAAAGCAACTCAAGGTGAAATTATTTTAGAGAACTGTCATCCTTTCCGTAGAGAGCTATGGGGAAGATACTGGGTTTTTGCTCATAACGGTGATTTAAAAGATTTTGATTTACCATTTATGGATTTTTACGAACCTGTAGGTACTACTGACAGTGAAAAAGCTTTCTGTTTGATTTTAGAAAGTTTGAGACAGCAATTTCCGATGGTGAAACCACCTTTAGAAGCACTGTTCCCGATTTTGAAAAGAATTACTGACAGAATTGCTAAGCACGGTATATTTAATTATTTATTGACCGATGGCGAACATTTTTTTGCTCATGGTTCAACCAAACTTTGTTATATTGTTCGCAAAGCACCTTTTGCAGCTGCTCATCTAATCGATGAAGACGTAACCGTGGATTTTAATGAATTAACTCGTCCCAAGGATAGAGTTGCTGTTATCGCTACAACTCCGCTTACAGATAATGAAGTTTGGACACAAATTCAGCCAGGGGAATTACTTACTTTTCTTGATGGAGAACCGGTTAAGGGATTTTAGATTTTAGATTTTGGATTTTGGATTTTGGATTAAGAGTTAGGAGTTAGAAGTTAGGAATTAAAGAATTAAATTTTACTTTTGACCGAAATAATTTTAGATATTACCCAACAGGATTTTGGATTATGAATGGTTTCAAGCCCCTAAATTTATTTATAGGAACAATCTAAAATCTAAAATCCAAAATCCAAAATTGCCTGACCTTTAACCTTTGACCTTTTTCTAACTACGGATTAGCTTCCATCCTCTTGTAATTCTATTATGAGTCCATCGAATATAAGGGGTAATTAGTAGCCTAATCAAGAAGGGAATAACTACTATTGCTCCGATAACAACTAAAGCAATTACTTTGAAAGCAATTATTTGCAGTTCTTTAAATGATTCTTGTACGCTTAAAATCATTCCTTGATAATATGCTTGGCTTTGCTCAAAACTGGCAATACTGCTAATTTCCTGATGAAATTTATTTAGGATATCAAAGTTATTATCTAAGATATTTTTTACATCTTTTAGTCCGGGTATTAAAATATCAAAACTAGGTATAGTGGGCAACTCAAAGGGCAATTTTACATCGGTCAATGTGATTGGAGGAGTTTGAATATTTACAGGGATATTATTCACTTTCTGAGAAACTTCAGATAGAGTATTTTCTAAATTACGAATTGGTTCTACAGAGTTACTAAAGGAGTTTGTAGAACTATCTAATGTAGCTACAATTCCGGAGAAAGAACTATTAATAGTCTTTACAGAACTATGTGCTAAATGATTGACATCAAAAAGTATATTGAGAAAAATCACTATCCAAATAATTGGAATGAAAGCAGTGATAATCATCCATAAGCCTTTAATTTTACTCAAAACCATTTAACTAACTCCAGATTTATTAAATTAACAACTAAACAATTTCCCTAGATGCTTGCTTAATAACTAAAAAATAAATATTCCTTGCTATCAACAACAGTAGATTTTGTATTTATTTTTCATTTTAAGATGATACGAAATTATAATTTCTCTGCCAAGCGATATCAAGTTTAGACGATTACTTGTATGTATCTATATATCTTATTTAAATGGTATTTAACCCAATTTATACCTTAAGATACAAGTATCTGAAGAAAAAAGCAGAAATAATAAATTTATCTCTTGAATTTAAATCTTTGATAATTTTTCTGGCAAAATGAATTTAGAAGAATTTATTAAATCTATACAAACATTAGATAAATGTCCAGCTTCTCTACCTTTATCATTACAAGGTTTATGGTACGACAAAAAGTATGGTTGGGATGAAGCTCACGAATTAATCGGAGATGCTAGCGATAGTGATACTGCTTGGGTTCATGCATATTTGCATCGTAGGGAAGGTGATTCAAATAATGCTCGTTACTGGTACAACCGTAGCGGTCAACCGGAATCGAAACTGGGCTTAGATGAAGAGTGGAATCAAATAGCTTCACAGTTATTAATAAAGACTCAATAAAAAGGTCAAATAAAATGGATGCTGAAGAATTACAGCGACGTTACGATGCTGGAGAAAGAGATTTTACAGCAGTTAATTTAGCTAAAGCTAAGTTGATTGGAGCTAATTTAGTTGGTATTAACTTATTTGCAGCCGATTTAACAAATGCTAATTTAGCAAAAGCCAAGTTGTGGGGAGCGAATTTAGGAGGTGCGAATTTAACAAATGCGAATTTAATTCGAGCCAATCTAAGCGGAGCAAATCTTAAAGATAGCAATCTTCGGGGAGCCAAACTTAAATTTACTAAGATTTATGGAGCTAATCTCGATAGAGCTTGTTACGATGACAGTACTCGTTTTACTCCTAATTTTGACCCCATTAATAATAAGATGAAAAAGTTTTAATTAGTTATCAGGTAACAGTGAACAGTTATCAGTTATCAGTTATCAGTTATCAGTTATCAGTTATCAGTTA
>CAKZYM010000719.1 GCA_937884685.1 uncultured Calothrix sp. | reverse complement strand
GTTGTAATTGAAGCAGAAGTCAAGGACAAAATCAGTTGCAGCAGATTTCATCTGAGTGAGGTACAGCTTGAGGATGCAGGGGAACAGCGAGTAGGAAGAACGTACCTCATCTACTTGCAAAGTGCTGTAAGTCAAAATATATTAAAAGAGCTAAGTAGGTCGGCTTTGAAAATTGTAGTTAAGACCAGGAAGTAGCAAGTAGCAAGTAGCAAGTAGCAATAAGGGTTTGAGGTAAATTTATATATTGTTACATAGCTTCATTTATTGGTGCCGACTTACTTATTTACATTTTTGTGAATTCATTGATGAATACCAAATAGATAATATACATAATTATTTCTTATTATTCTATTAGATAATTTGATAAGCTATCTGCAATGATTCAATTCAAAAATTATTGATATAATCTTGAATTAAAAATAAATGTAAATGTAACTTTTTAGGGAAAGAGAATTATTTTGATGACAATAAAAATATTCAACCAATTTAAATATAGTCTTATTTTCTTATTAATACTTACCAGTTTCAATTGTTATAAACCAGTAGCAGCACAACCAAAAAACCAAATTAGTAGAAATGCTTCTAAGAAGAAAAAACCAATACGGTTAAAAAAAAAGCAGCAGACTGGGGATAAAAGAGGAAGACCAACTAGAAGAAGAGGAATGGGTAATCGTAATGATTGTCCTACGACAGATATTCCATTGACTGCTTTGATTCCAGAAAAGCAAGTTGGTAAAGTAGTGGAAGCAAACCCAACATTTTGGTTATTTATTCCTTACGAATCGAGCAAGATACCCAAAGGGGAATTTGTCTTACAGGATGAAAATCATAATGATGTATATCGAAGAGATTTCCCGATAAATAAAGGTGAAGGTATAGTTGGTGTTAGTCTTGCTTACGAGACATCTTTAAAGACTAATAAAATCTATCAGTGGTATTTTAAACTGTATTGCAAAGATTCCGAATCAACTACTCCCATTTACGTGCAAGGATGGGTGCAAAGAGTAGCGCTACAACCACAGCAGAAACAGCAATTAAGTCAATTGACCTCACCCCGTCAGCGAGCTACTTTTTACGCTAATAATGGTATTTGGTATTCAGCTTTTACAGAAATCGCGAAAATTTGTTTATCGAATCATCAAAATAAGAGTATCGCTAAAGATTTGTCGCAATTATTAAGTGACGTAGGATTGAAAGATTTATCAAATAAACCTATTGTCGGAGAAATCAGCGAATAGCGGTTAGAAATTAAAAGTTAAGAATTATAAGTTCAGTTATCTCTTTTCCCTATTATATCTTTCCCCAATTCAAAGCATCCACTTTGGGAGCATCCCAATTTTGAACAAATATTTTACCCGACACCCTAGAAGGGTGAGGCTACACAAACAAAGCCCACCTTCGTGGGCTATGAGGTTTCTTAGCCCACGAAGGTGGGCTTCGTAATATTAGCCCCAGACTTATAGTCTAAGGGCTTTTTGCATAATTGGGATGCTCCCAAAGCAAATGGGGAATCGTCTTTATTCAGAGAACTATTAACTATTCATTGTTACAGCCAATTTCCAACTAACACATAAGGTGCCCAAACTAAAGGTGGTTTGTTATTATTCAAAAGTTTTATTTGAGCTTGCTGCAAAGCCTTAGCTTTATTCAATTGATTATTTTGTAATTCTTGGTAAAATTGACTAGCTAATTGAGCCGTCGATTCATCTTCAACAGCCCATAAACTAGCTAATGTACTTCTTGCACCCGCACGAATTGCTATTCCTGAAAGCCCTAAAGTTGCTCTTTTATCTCCATTTGCAGTTTCACAAGCACTAAGGACTAATAATTCAATTGCTTGAGAATCTATATTTGTATTAATCTGAAATAATTTATCAAAATCTTCTATTTTCAGTAATTTATTCCAGGTCAGTATATAAGCTTCTTCTAAATTTGAACTAAAATTACCGTGGGTAGCAATATGAACTACGTTGTATTTAGCTGAATCAACTTGCTTTTCTAAATTGGTATCGGTGAAGGATTGGTTTAATAATTTTTTGCTATTAGGTATTTGTGATTTAATTGCATCCAACTCAATTTCCACATTACTCAGAGGATTAAACTGTTGATTATTAATTAACCGCTTTTCGCTAACTCCAGCCATGAGAATATTTAATTTTGCTGTTTGTAACGATTTTGGTTTTAACATTTGTAAACCCGGAGTTAAAACGATAGCGTATTTTTCGATTAAATATTTTTGCTGTGCTTGCGCTTTGCTATCGTATAGTACAGCCATGGGAATATTTCTCAAATTTCCATCCAAGACAAATACCAGTGTTTCTATTTTATTTTTTTGTAAATCAGCTTCCAATGGTTGAATTAACCAGCTGTATATCTTCTCAGAAATATTTTTAACCTGATTCACTTGTTCTGGTTGTCTGAGACTATATTGTAATTTTTCTACAGTCTTTTCAAGTTCCACAGCTTTAATATAAGTTGTGTAATGATTAAGTTTATTTTGGTTGGGAAGTTTGAGAATTATTTCCAGACGGTCTTGTAAAATAATTGGATAAATAACTGCTGCTGTAGTATCGGTTTTATCAACTACCGTATCAACAATTTCAGGTTTAGCCTGTAAACAAATTTCTTGAAAGTAATTTTCTATTTCTCTTAATTGTAGAGCTTCAATGACATCGCGAGCTTTTTTTAAGTTTGTGTTATTTAAATTTTTGTTATTGCTGATATTCTGAGAATTAGATGATTGCAAAAGTAAATCAACTAATTGTCTGTATACTGGTTCGACATTATCGCGAAATGAAAATTGTATATCTGAATTGAGAGCTAATAAATCACCCCGTAAATCATTCAAATTATTCACAGCTTGGGAATAATAATCTATTGCTTGACTAATATTATCTTCAGTCTTGAATATATATCCTAATTGCCATTGCCATAAATAAGCAATATCTTTAGCTTCTATCGATACAGCTAAGTCAACAGCTTTTTTAGTTAGTTTATGAGCATTAGTTAAATTATTAGTTTGTAAATATACGCTACCAAGAGTACCCATTCCATAAGCTTGTAATCTCGTATCGGATAGAATCTCTGTTTGTTTAATCGAGTCAGCTAAAATTTTGGCTATATCTTCCCACTTTGGTGCATTTTCAGGACTGACTTGTTTTAAGAATAATAAATTTTGCGCTAAATTAATTCTAGCTTCTATTGATGTTTTAGATATAGGTAATTTATTTATAGCTGATTGCAACTCGGAGGATAATTTACCAGCTTTTGAAAATTCTTTCAGTTCTATCAATACACCCAGTTTATTTAATACTGCTTTAATCTTAATTTCAGGTGATGTAGATATAGCTAAAGTCTGTTCATAAGTTTCTACGGCTCGCTGATATAATTTTTCTAGCTCTACCGATATTGGTTTCGTAATATAAACTAGGGGAGTTGTTTTTTCTCCTACTATTGCGCTTTGTAGAGGTAAACGTAATCTATTTGCTTTTGCACGTTGAACGTTAGCTAAGCTCAATAATGTTTGAGATATTTGAGGAGTAGAATTAATTTCTTGAGCAATTTGATAACTTTTCTGTAACGTTTTCAAGGAAGCATCTATTTCACCCATATATAATTGAACATCACCAAAATTACGTAATGCTGATACCTTCAGAATCGAGGCTGGTTGTTCATTTAATTCAGTAAGTACCGGTTCTAAAATTTTCAAAGCTAGTTGATAACGTCCTAAAGCTTGTAATGCTATATTCTGATTGATTAAACTACGAATTTTTGCGTGGCTTAAATTTTCTTTTTTGTAGATAGCGGTAGCTTCTTTCCAGTTTTCTAAAGCTAATAAGGGTTTTCCTAAAGTTAACTGTAAGTTAGCTTGAATATCTAAAACTTGAGCAAAGACTTTTACTCTTTCTTTTGAATCAATACTATTCGACTGATTTTCCAATAGTTCGCGGCTTTTAGTTATGTAATTCAAAGCTTGTGGATAGTCTCCAATCTGCTTATAAGCATTGGAAATATTGCTGAATGCGATAGATTGCTTAACTAAATTATTTTGACTTTGAAAAATTCGTGCTGCTTGCTCTAAGATAGTTATGGCTTTAGTAAAATCACCTTTATCATAAAGAATTTTAGCTTCTTGCAATAAACCTTGTGGATTGAGATTATTTTGACTAATTTTAAAAGCGTGAACTGTAGAAAACGAAATGGGATTTGACATTAATCCCCAAGTCAAGCTTAATATTGCAGCTAGAATAAATAAAATTATTTTTGATAACCTTCTTTTATATTGCATATTGTAGAATTATTTCAATTACAACTCAGCGAAAATAAATATTTATGATTGTTATCCTACTATCTCCTACCTATTTCTTCTTTGGGGACAAAATATCATAAAGTAAACCGAAGGTTCAACCCAACCTGTAATGTTAATACGCTTATTTTGCCTGATACTTCATCTAAAAGAATTTTATCAGCTTCCTCTAGAGATTAATAACTAAAATCACCGCATAAATTGGTTATTCCGAAGCTGGAATACTATCTTAATTACAAATCTTAATTAAAAAATGTAAAAAAAACAGATGATTTGGATATTAATTGCATAAACGAGCAATAGCTTTACCCATAGATTAAATAGAATCAACTTGTTGTTTAATTTTTTAATCAGGGGTTTATCTAGTATGGGAAATAGCAACAATCAAAAATCCAATTGGAAAGAAGTAAGCAGTATTTTATATGAAAGTCAGCAGGGATACTTTTATCATCTATCGAAATATGATGGTGAAATCTTGAATTCTGAGAATAAAAAATGTCAAACAAGGTATCAACCAAAATATTTTGGCAACGAAATATTCGCATGTTGTTTGATAGCAGCTATCTTCATTATTAACATAGGAGGTAGTGGGTTAATTAGAAATAGAACTAAACAGCAATTGATTTATAGGACAACTCTTCAAACATCTAATACTATCCGCCAATGATAGCTATATAAATCAACTAATAAATCAAAAAATCAAAATCTATCTGATGAGATACTCCAAAAATAATGTTTATCCGCTAAAACCGGAATTTAGGCAATATACCAACAATAATATTGCGAAAGATAAACCTGAATTTACAGGAATATCGGCTTTAATATCTGTATCTGTAATCTGTTTTTGGTGTTTGTCAATGGTATTATTAGCCAAAGCTAGCTACCAGTTTTTACAAGAAATTGGATTAAAATCTGTTCAGAAAATTGAGTTAAATCAGAAATAACTTTCCATTGAAAAGCGGAATAAGAATCAGGAAAGAGAACGATTTCAGCACTTTATCATATTAATTACAACGGTTTTTTCTAGACGTAGCACTCCTACGTCTTTCCACATTTCAAAACAAACAAACCGCTTATTTACTGCATAAGTTCAACCTCCTGTTTTCTATATCCGTATGTAACATCTAAAATTAGAATAAACTTTGTAATGGCTAGTAATATTTATGGATTGTTAGTAGGAATTGATAAGTACGCTTTTCCTATTACTCCTCTCGAAGGTTGTGTTAACGATGTCTAATAAATGAGAGATATCCTTATTACAACGTGTCTCATGATAAAAAGCATGGTTGAGTAATTGACAATTCTTCCAGTCATGTAATAGAAAATAAGAAAATTAACTTATGCAGTAAACAAATATCCTGAGTATGGAAGTATCTATACCCTGAATTTGTCTACTAATTAAGGAATCAATCCTCCACCATAGGATTAGGAAACGATTTTGGTACACTGAAGAATACTATTTTGCTAAACAGTACAATTTATTTTGTATTCCAGTAAATATTTCACAACTAAGCTAAGAAGAAAGATGGATTAATTCCACCGTTGTGACCCGATTTTCATCTACTACAATTTTCTGAATACATCCCTGTAATAAAGCTTTCTTATCCTCAACCCGCAATCCTTCCCAAAATTCTGGATTGGAAAATGCTCGAATAATTCTCTCTTTCGCAATCAAATACCGTACCGAATCATTACTTTGTCTAGCTAAAGCATCAGCTATCTGCATCCTCATATCTTCCTTCGCTTTCTCAATTGCTGGATTTGACGGTAATACTTCAAGAGTATTCAAAGATGCTCTGAGAGTTTTAACTTCTGCTGGTTCTTCTATTATCTTCGTCTCTTCTTCTACAAATCCCGCTAACCGTTCCGCTTCTTTAACTAAATATTCAATAACTTGTTTTTCCAAGCTATCAGAAGAAATCATTTTTTTATTATCGCAAGCACCAGTCCGATAAAAACTGCATTGATAATGATGTCTAATAAAATTCTTTTTCTTGACAAACTTCTTACACTGACGACTATAAGCTGCACCACAACGCTGACATTTAACTAAATTTGCAAAAGGATTGGTATATTTTTGTTCGCTACTCCATCTATTATTCCGATTCGAGCGAATCATAGTTTTAATCCGTTCGTGTTCCTCATGGGTAATAATTGCTTCATCCTCATGGGTTCCCCATGCTACTTCCCATTCATCGAATGGTTTGCGATGTCCTTTAGAACGGACAAGGGTATTATACAGAGTTCCTCCTGCATATATAGGATTAACCAAAATTGAACGCAAACCAGAAACCGACCATTTTAAACCAGTGTGAGGATAACGCAGATTTAGACCAGTTCCGCGAGATTTATTTATATTTGTCAAAACTATTTTATCTTTTTCCCCTAAAATATTAACTTTATTGTTAACAGATTTAGCTACAACATTTGCTTGGATTCCCAGAATTTCATGCAGTTTTTTCACAGTTTGAGACACCGTACCTACCGCAAAAAAAGTATCAAAAACCAATCTCATCAATTGTGTTCTGGTTAATTCAATTCGACCTTCAATAATACAAACACAGGCACTATTATCTCTTTTATATTTATCATTTTCAACCTGATTTCCTAAAGGAGCATTCCAGTGAGCTTTTTTATTTG
>CAKZYM010000718.1 GCA_937884685.1 uncultured Calothrix sp. | reverse complement strand
ACAACCGAGCTATCAAATAAACGAATATTCCCGCAGCCATTCCGGGAAGCACTGAGTAAACTAGTTTGGATAAATCGGGAGTTATTGTCCATATCAAAGCGCTTAATATTCCCACCACCATCATTGCAATGGCTACTCTTCCATTAACAGGTTTTTGCAATACCCGCACTATAAACAATGGACCTAATGCTGAAGCTAAAGCAGACCATGCAAAGGTGACTAGGAAAAATACGCTTTTATCTCCGAATAAGGCAATTACACATACTATTGCAGTAACTGTTAAAGTTCCTAATTTGACTATCTTATAAGAATGAGCAAATTGAGGAAACATATCTTGGGTGAGGGCTGCCGAGCAAGATAGTATCTGTGAATCTGCGGTGGACATTGTTGCAGAAAATACTCCCGCAAGCATTACTCCCACCAAGGCTACTGGTAATAAATTTAGAGCAAGTAATGGTAAAGCTAATTCTGGGTCACCATTGCTTAATAAGTCAGGTAATAGTACTCGTCCCGTCAAGCCGATACCCATGGAAGCAAATGAAGTTGTTAAGCCGGCTATAACTTTTATATCGCGGGCTTTTGCAACATTTTGAGCATTGTTAATCGCCATTGCACGAACCATGATGTGAGGTTGACCAACTACCCCAAAACCCGCTACAGCCCAACCGATAAAATAAGGTATAAAACCTAATGGTAATTTTGCTGGACTCAAATTTGTCAAAGCTGGGTCAATTGCGGCTAGTTGCGTCCAAAGTTGATTAAAACCACCGCATTTTACAATTGAAACCATCAAAAGCAGCAGCAAAGAACCAATCATAATTATTGCTTGGATTGTGTCCGTCCAAATTGAGGCACGGATACCTCCAGAAAAACAGTAAATAACAACAATTATGGTTCCAATAATAATACCTATCCATAAATTCCAATTAAAAACCGCTTGCAGCGCTTTGCTTCCCGCTACAAGTTGAGCTGCTGCATAAGCTCCAAGAAAAGCTACAGTAATCAAAGCAGAAATAAAGGTAATTATTCGGCCCCCCTTGGTGTTTTGACCGAGGAAACTCGAAACCGTTTCAGACCCAGTTTCTTCAGAAACTTCTCTTAATTTTCTAAAGAAAAGCCACCATGCGATATAGTCTCCTAAAGCCCAACCAATAATTAACCAAATCGAAGAAATCCCTGCTTTATAAGCAAAACCAACTTGACCGATGAACAGTAAACCGCTTTGTCCGGTAGACATTGCTGAAAGTGCTGTAAACCAGGGATTCACATTTCTCCCAGCTAAAAGGTAATCGGTGGTATCATTCTGCTTTTGAGTTGAGGAATAGATTCCGACTCCGGTAAACAAAAGCATGAAACCAATGAAGGTAACTGCAATCCAAATTTGATTTGTTGTCATTCTGCTTCGTAGATAGTTGAAATATTTATGCTGTATTTATGGGTTGAAATTTCTGATTAGGGCTTTAGTAAAGCGTAAGGAGATTCATCGTTCATATTTGACTTTTTCGTTTTTAGTTAAGTTCGGAACAATAATTAATACAATAATGTCTGTTGTTTTCATACAAGCTTAAGATTCTGGCAATTTTGTATTAATGTAAATAAATGTTTATCGGCACTAGACAGCAAATAATACAAAAATAATATAAGAAGTAAGTATAAAATTGTAAAGCAAAAATCGTTTAAACAATAAATAATGGACAATTCGTTAATATATTTAAAAGTTTGCTTAAAATTAGGATAATTTTTGTATGTTATTTACATCACAGGTGCTTCAGTACGGCAGATATAATATCTATGTTGCATTTAAGGATATAAATCGAAGCATAGAAAAAAATATTGTAAAAAATACAACTTCTCATTTAGATGTAAATTACGAATAAGTATACATCAATATATAATCAGAAATACTTTAAAACTAATAGCTGCTGAATGTGAAATGCATTGCTAGAATTTCAACTAAAAAATTTTAGATTTGATATTTTAGATTTTAGTTTCTAGCAGCCCACTAAGGTAGTTTTTCGGAGTTATTGACAAAGGTCAAACGCGCAAACTGTTCTCCAGCTTCTTACTCCCTACCCAAAACCCGAAGCATTTTGAGTCACTCAATTACCAATCACTAGTTTCAATCTTCCAATCCAAAATCGATTCATTACCTAAATTTTTTAACTTTCTAAACGTAATTTTCGGAAATATATAATAATGCACCTACAATCACCTATACCTAATAACGAGTTAGCAAGATTAGCAGCACTTCGTCAATATCAAATACTCGATACTGCTCCAGAAAAAGTATTTGATGATTTTACCTTTCTAGCTGCACAAATTTGTCGTACTCCGATTGCGCTGATTAGTTTAGTCGATGGGAACCGTCAATGGTTCAAGTCAAAAGTGGGTGTAGATGTAGACTGTACTCCGAGGGATGTCGCTTTCTGCGCTTACACCATTATGCAGAACGAACCACTGGTAGTTCCGAATGCTTTGAATGACTCCAGATTTGCGGAAAATCCCATAGTAACCGGTGGACTAGAAATTCGGTTTTATGCTGGTGCACCTTTGATTACACCAGAAGGTTATGCTATCGGAACCCTGTGTGTAGTTGATACAGTACCGCGAGATTTAAGTTTAGAACAACAAGAAGGATTAAGAGCATTAAGTAATCAGGTAATAGCACAATTAGAGATGCGACGTAACGTTATGACCATGTCCCGTAACGTTATGCAGCGACAGCAGCAAGAAGCAGAAATTCGCCGTCAGCAAGAGTTTATTGAAGTTATTTATCGTCGCGGATTAGATAAAATTCAAAAAAGCGATTATGAAGCAGCAATAGTAGATTTTAGCCAGTATTTACAGTTAAAACCCGATGGGATTAAAGCCTTTTATCAAAGAGGATTAGCTTTTCATAAGCTAGGAAACTATCAAGGTGCAATTGCAGATTTAAACCAATATTTGCAATTCAATCCCAACCACGCAGAAGCTAGGTACAGTCGGGGACTTATCCGTTCGGAATTAGGAGATTACAACGGAGCTACAGCGGATTATACAAAAGCTATGAGCATCAATCCCGACTACATCAACAATCATAATTCGGGGTTGCTTCTTCCTCCAAGCCAAGACAACTATCAAGGAATAACTTTAGATTCTATTAATGCTTCATCCATAACTCCATCAATCAAATCTGATGAGCATACAGTAACAGTCGATTCAAATATTGTTGCTTCCGAACTTAGTAGTGAATACCATCGAGCAATTTCTAAATCAACTTCTAAATCAACTGAAGCTTTATCATCTAATCCTCAAAATGCAAAAGATTATCAAAATTTAGGAAATAATTATTATAAAAACGAAGATTACAAGCAAGCAGTAGAGAACTATACCCTTGCTTTGCAGCTAAATAATAATAATCCTCAAATCTATTTAAATCGGGGTAACGCTAATTATAAATTGAAGAAATACGGTGAAGCAATTGAAGATTTCACCCAAACATTGCGAATGAATCCCGAAAGTGACAAAGCTTATATAGGATTGGGTAATACTTGTTCCAAACTAAAAAATTACGACAAAGCAATTGAATATTTTACTAAAGCTTTAATGGTCAATCCTAAGAACGATAAAGCTTATATCAGTAGAGGTAACGCTCGTTCCAAACTCAAAGATTACAGCGGAGCAATGGAAGATTATAAAAAGGTATGGGCTAAGAAGGATTAAGGTAAAAGGTAATAGGTAAAAGGTAAAAGGTAATAGGTAATAGGTAATAGTTAATAGGTAATAGGTAATAGTTAATAGGTAATAGGTAATAGGTAATTGTTAATAGGTAATAGGTAATGAATCACT
>CAKZYM010000717.1 GCA_937884685.1 uncultured Calothrix sp. | reverse complement strand
AATTTGACTCATAACAAGATTTTGGATTTAAAAGATAATTACTAATTCCTAATTCTTAACTCTTAACTCCTAACTCCTAACTCCTAACTCTTAATTCCTAACTCCTAACTCTTAACTCTTAACTCCTAATAGGTAAGATTATACAAAATTTCGCTCCTTTTCCAGGCTGACTTTTAAGGATCACTTCTCCATCATGAGCTTCTGCGATTGCTTTAACAATAGATAAGCCTAAACCAGCACCTTCCGAACGACGACGACTATTAGCAACACGAGCAAATCGGTCAAAAATTCTTTGCTGGTCTGTTTGATTGATTCCTTCTCCCGTGTCCCGTACCCAAAATTTAATTTCACCTTTTTCTATAGCAGAACCAATTGCAATTCTATCGTTATTAGTTGTATGCTGTGTCGCATTTTGAGCAAGATTCATTACTGCTTGAGTCAGCCGTTGACGGTCAAAAATAATCATTCCTTTAGCTGTTTTATCGAGACACCAATTACGTTCTCCTAATGCTTGAGCTTTAGAAAATAACTCTTGAGTAAAAATTTTAATATCTACTGTTTCTAGCTGTAAAAAGTCTAGACGTTCTGCTTTTGCGAGTAGAATTAAATCTTCAACAAATCGGCTCATCCGGTCTAATTCATCAATCACCAAAGTTGTAGTTTCTTGTACTTCCTCTGAATTCTCCTCATCCATTAATTCCAAATGTCCGCGAATGATTGTGATAGGAGTTCGTAATTCGTGTCCCGCATCATTGATAAAATTGCGTTGATTAATAAAAGTTGCTTCCAATCTATCCATCATTTCGTTGAAGGTAGTTGCAACTTCAGACAATTCATCTTTACCTTTCAAGGGAATTCGCTGACTCAAATCGGATTCGCTAATAGAACGAGCAGTTGCGCTAAAAGAACGTAAAGGAGCTAATACTTTCCCCGAAGCAATCCAACTAAGTATTAAAGCAATCACCACAACAATACTGCTTACTTGAATAACAACACTTACCGCTTCAATTACTTCTTCGCGTTCCCCACTGATAGTATGAGCAACAACAAATACTCCTAAAGTGTTGCCCTGTATTTTCACGGGTTGAATCATATAAATTATTCCACTATTTCCGTGGTCTAAACCCTTTTGACCTCTATCTGATTTAGTTAATTTAGACCAGCCACGCATTAATTCTGAATCTCTATCAAATATTTTTGGTCTTCCTCTAGGACTTGATTTAAAAAACTTTCCATCTACAAAAGTAATTAAGTAAGTATCGTCTTCGGGAAGTTGTTTTGCTAAAAATGCATTGAAAAAATCTTTAAGTTCCTCTTCAGAAGTAGGACGTTTCAAACGAGTATCGGGTTCGTTTACCCAATTAGAATTATTTATTCTTTCGTAATTATTTTCATCTACTTTAGTTTTGGCTTCATTTTCAATCAGTATATTGAATGTCTCCACCTTTTCCCTAAGTTCTCTACGAACTCGTTTATCGACACGAGCGTAAAGTAGCTGACGGAAAGCTGGAATAGACACTAAAAAAATGAAAGTAATAATCAGCACATACCATAGCAGGATGCGGGTTCGAGTTGCCCAAAAGAATCCTCGCCATTTATTTAAAGCAGTTAACTTATTTATCACTGAAATATCCGACCGCTGAGAATTATTTTTTACAGAATTTGCTCTCACGCTACTAAACTCTGAAACTATTTTTCTTGTAGTATAAATGTCTCATAAAAAATCATTCACCAATACTATCCTTAAGATAGAGAACTTATACTACTTGTTTGGATGGGAAAAATTTTTATTATATTTTAAACACCAATTCAGACGTTTTAATGCTGGGTTTTTTATTTATAATTTTAGAAAGCATCTCTATAGACTTTATAGTCATTATCAATAATATAAGAAGTTGAGCAAAAGACTTATGAATTTATCGTCAGCGCGACAATTTTTTCATCGTGAGATTCAGCAGCCTGACGAGTATATTGATTTAGCAAAGGCAGCTTTGTACATTGCCAAAGAAGAATATTTACATTTAGACATTGAGGAATATCTGAATGCACTTGATGCAATGGCAATGGAACTAGAAGAACGCTTGCCAATAGAGAAATACCCTTTAAAGATTATTCAGTGTATCAATCAATATCTCTACGATGATTTAAATTTTACTGGTAACAAAGAAAATTATTACGACCCACGAAACAGTTTTTTGAATGACGTAGTAGAGCGCAGAGTTGGAATTCCCATCACTCTTGCCTTAGTTTATATAGAAATAGCTCGTCGTATAGATTTTCCAATGATAGGTATAGGAATGCCAGGACATTTTTTGATTCGTCCAGACATTTCGGAAATAGAAATTTTCGTCGATGCTTTTAATCACGGCGAAATAATGTTTGCTCAAGACTGTCAGGAGCGCTTAAGTCAAATTTATCAGCAAAACATAACATTACAGCCAGAATTTTTGGCACCAGTCACCAAAAAGCAATTTCTAGCAAGAATGCTAACTAATCTTAAATATATTTATCTCAAACAGCAGCAACTAGAAAAAGCTTTATTCTGCGTAGAGAGAATTTTATTATTATTCCCCAGTGCAGCATTAGAATTGCGAGACCGGGGTTTGCTATCCTATCAAATCGGACATTTTAATCAAGCAGCAGAGGACTTACAAGCCTATTTAAATCAATCACCAGAAGCACAAGACGCTTCAACAATTAGACACCTACTTGCGAAAATGGGGAAAAATCAGTAGCAAGTAGTAAGTAGTAAGTAGTAAGTCATGAATTATTAATTTCCCTCCCTGTCTCCCTGTCTCCCTGTCTCCCTCTCTTCCCACTCTTCCCCCTCTTCCCCCTCTCTCTCTTTCGCAATTACCTCAGACTCTCTGCGACGCGCTTCAAACGACGCAGTTGTGCTTCCATGTCTTGCTTGGTAAATTTCTCGGCGAAGGTTTTGAAACCCCAAGTGATTATGGGGTTGGGAATCTCGAATTCAAAACGATTCACTAAATGAGTTCGGTTGTCTGTTGGTTGACATTCCCAACGGTCGCATCCTTTAAAATAACCCTCAAACCCCCACACTATCAGACCGGGTTCTCTTTCCACAACTGTACTAATTAATGTAGGCTTTACTACTGGTATTTGAATTATAAATTTGCTTTTACTTCCTATCTCTGTACTCCAATCTCCAATTGGTTCGCAGGATAAAGCTGGATTTAACCATCGATGCATTAAAACACGGTCTGTGATACATTGTTCTACTATTGCGGATGTAGCATTGATATCAATTGATTGCTCAAAAACTTCTTTATTGGGCATTTTAATTTTAAGCTTTAAATTTAAGCATTCATACTCCGCAATTAGACTAACTTAAAATAACCTGTTCTTAGTAGTAGCTCTGAGCATTACTAAGAGATTTTTTATATAATTTGTCGGAGTATATAAAAATACATTGTTTTCAGTAATTGTCAAGTATTGAAAATAGTCTTTTGTGCAAAAGACTAAATAAAAATAAAAAACGTAAAAAATAGGCTTGATATAAATTTTTTGTAGTATTTACTGGTAAATTAAGTTGCAAAACACTAACAAAGTTGTCAGGGTGTGGTATTGTTTCAGGCAATAAACCACCGTTACATCTAAGGTGATTTTTCGCGATAACACTAAACTTTAAAACTGGAAAACCATGATTTCAACTTGGCAAGATATAACCCAAGTGATGGGTACTGATTTGTCAATAAGAATAGGGACAATTTTGGCACAATCGCCATTGCCAACGGATGGAGCAGCGGCTGCTGGAGATGCAACTCAAGCAGCTTTGGCAAAAGTATTAGAGATATTACCCTCCCTATTAGGTGCTGTTGCGATTTTGTTTATTGGCTGGCTGGTTGCTTATATAGCTAAAGCCATAGTCCAAGGGCTTCTAAGTCGCACTAACATAGATAACCGTATTGCTTCTGGGTTGACTGGTAGTGACTCTGTAGAAGTAGAGAAATTTGTCGGAAGCTTGGTATTTTGGGTCGTTCTGCTAATTACCATAGTTGCGGTTTTAGACACCTTAAACCTACAGGTCGCTTCCCAACCCCTGAATTCTTTTCTCAATCAAATTGGGGAATTCTTACCTAAGTTATTGGGAGCAGGTATCCTGTTAGGGGTTGCTTGGGTAGTAGCAACTGTCGTTAGAACTGTAGCGGTAAAGGCTCTTAACGCTGCAAACTTAGACGAGCGGTTAAATGCTCAGCAGGATGCGACTGGTGGTAATCAGCTTTCGATTTCTCAGACTATTGGTACTGCTCTTTACTGGTTCATATTCTTACTGTTCTTGATGCCAGTATTAGATACTCTGGGCTTACAAGAGGCTTTAGGGCCAGTAAACACCCTAGTATCAGAGATACTCGCAATTCTGCCGAATATTTTAGGAGCAGTAATTATCGGTGCAATTGGCTGGTTTGTTGCTAACATCGTCCGTAGAATTGTAACTAATCTGCTTGCTACAACTGGAGTTGACCATATCGGCAGCCGGTTTGGACTCTCGCAAGCTTCCACAAGCGGACAATCTTTATCCTCGATTTTAGGTACGATTGTCTACGTTTTAATTTTGATTCCTGTTGCGATCGCAGCGCTCAATACCTTGCAAATTCAGGCTATCTCGGTACCTGCAATTGCAATGCTGCAACAGATTCTTAACGCGATACCTTTAATCTTCACCGCAGGAGCAATTCTAGCTGTTGCTTACTTCTTAGGAAAATTTGTGTCAGAACTGGTAACAAATATTCTCACCAGTATTGGTTTCAACAATATTTTCTCAATCTTAGGTTTACCTACACCTGCTAGAACATCAACAGTTACAATCGAAGGAGGAGAAGTTCCTTCACCAACATCAAAAACCCCATCAGAAATTGTTGGCTTCATTGCCTTTATTGGCATTATGCTGTTCGCAGCAATCTCAGCGATTGATATCCTGAATATTCCAGCTTTAACAACACTGGTAACAGGTATCACGATTATATTGGGACGAATCTTATCAGGAGTAGTAGTATTAGCTGTTGGTTTGTTCTTAGCAAATTTAGCATTCAGCGTCATCACCAGTTCTGGTAATGCTCAAGCTCGAATTATCGGTCAGATAGCAAGAACAGCAATTATTGTCTTAGTTTCGGCTATGGCTTTACAACAAATTGGTCTTGCTCCAGATATCGTTAATTTAGCTTTTGGTCTATTGTTGGGTGCTTTAGCAGTCGCTCTAGCTCTTTCCTTTGGTCTTGGCTCTCGCGATATTGCCAAAACTCAAGTACAGCAATGGTTAAATTCCTTCAAAACCAAACAGTAATAAATAGCTATATCGCAATAGCTATATAAGTATTAAGTGTGGAGTGTGGAGAAGATTCAAAGGAAACAATATTCGTTCCCTATTTACTGTTTCCTGTTCTCTCCACATTTTAATTAGTGGTTAGTTGTTAGTTGATAGTTGTTAGTGGTTAGTTGTTAGTTGATAGTGGTTGATAATTACTAAATCAGTGAAATCAGTGAAATCCATTTAATCCGTGATAATACTTTCTCCCCATCTCCTTGTCTCCTCAAACCTTCCTCAATTTAATTTGCAATTCGCTTTTAATCCGATTCAAAATAGAAGACTCATCGAGATTCGCTAGAATCTTATTAATCACAGCTTTTGGTCCATCAGGTCCCCAGGTAGCTCCATTAGCTAAATATGCTTTTGTAACTTGTCCGATACCATAAGAAGAAACACCTGCTACACCCGCTTGAGTCAGCGCAACAGATACATAAGGGCCAAGCGATACTCCACCAGTAGCTGGTGCAGAAATACCAAGTAAAGTTTTTAAAGAACCTAATCCTAAATTTGCTAGCAACTCGCTCGCAGTAATCCCACCCATACTCAGGGCAATTTTTTGTAGTAATTTTATCGCTCCTGCTTCTGTCATGGGAATACCATACAGCCGGGATAAGCCTAAAATTAAGAAAACATCAATAGTCGCAGCACTGATAATATCTAATACAGTAACTGGATTAAGAGCAACCGCTAAAGCCTTAGTCATTACAGACTTCCAAATTAACTGATTGGCAGCAGTTTCGCGTAATTGTAATTTACGCTGTACCAATTGGTCATTCACGTCATCAGCGTAAAGCATAGTATTCAGAGCCACCAAAGCTTTACCTTCACGTTGCAGAATTTCCAATATTTTTAGTTTCAGTTCCTCAACTTGGGGTTTTCCCTTACGTAACTGTACACCCTTAGTACCATCATCACGACGAACCAAAGTTCTCACCAAAGGTGAAGCAGCAGCAGTGACAATTTCCTCGGGTGAAAGCAATTCCTTAACGCGCTCATCGCGAATCTTTTCGTAAACTGCAATTCTGTCAGCTTGAGGATACTGGTCTACCTTATTAAATACTAATAAAATTGGCTTACGCGCTTCTCTTAATTGGGAAAGAGCTTCGTGTTCGAGCTTCGTCATATCCCCAGAAATAACAAATAAAATTAAATCAGCTTGTTGAGCAATTTGTTCGGCTAATGCAGTTCGAGTTTCACCATCAACTTCATCCAAGCCAGGAGTATCAATCAACTCCACCCGCGATTGACCGCTAGAACTCTCGAAAGTGACTCTTAAAGCACTTTGAGATTCACCAAAAGTTTCTTCACTAATAGTCCAATTAACTGTTTGTGCATCGCGAGTTACACCATGCAAAGGACCAGTTTCAAAAACCGGACGACCTACCATTGCATTTAGTAAAGAAGATTTACCACGTCCCACCATACCAAAAGCAGCAATTTGAATAACCATACTTTCCAACTTAGTCAGCATAGCTTCCAAATCACCGATTTCCATTTCCAAACCTTGAGTTTCCGATGCACTAAGGTCAAGATTGGTCACCATTTCACGTAAAGCTGTTTGTGCTTGCTTATAGTGAAGTTCCGTTTGAATCTCCTCGAAAGTAAAAATTGCTTTATCTAGTTCTTCGGTGCTATAAGAATTACTGCTATGTGGTTCAGTCATTTGGATTTTGGATTTTAGATTATAGATTATAGATTTTGCGGAAAACGGATTTTTAGACTTTAGATTATAAATTTTGTTACGTCTTCTTATATTTCTTCTATCCTAATAATTTTTGAACAGTAATTAAGCTGAAGGTATTTATAAATCACTACTAGTTATTCACTACTTGCTACTCGCTACTTGTTACTTGCTACTTCTATTTCCCAATCCCCAATTCCCTTCACACTTACAATTGGTTGCGAAAAAGTCATAAACTAAAAATTGCATAAAAGTAGCGATTATGGACTTGACTGAATCACCCGTGCGAAAAATTGTTATTGCTGGCAACTGGAAAATGTTCAAAACTAGGGCAGAATCCGAGGAATTTTTACAAGGATTCATGCCTTTGTTACAAGAGACTCCTGACGATAGAGAAGCGGTATTGTGCGTTCCTTTTACTGATTTAAACGTTTTATCAAAGAACTTGCACGGTGGCCGCGTTATGTTAGGGGCACAAAATGTTCATTGGGAAGAGACGGGAGCTTATACGGGTGAAATTTCCGCTTTAATGCTCTCTGAAATTGGGGTTCGTTATGTAATTATTGGTCATAGCGAACGACGACAGTATTTTGGTGAAACGGATGAAACTGTAAATCAACGTCTCAAAGCCGCTCAAAAATATGGAATGACTCCTATTCTTTGCGTTGGAGAGACTAAACAACAAAGAGACGCGGGAGAAACCGAATCGATAATTACCAACCAAATTAAGCAAGATTTAGTTGGTATTGACCAAAATAATCTGGTAATTGCTTACGAGCCAATTTGGGCAATTGGTACCGGAGATACTTGTGAATCGACCGAAGCGAATCGAGTCATCGGTTTAATTCGCAGTTTGTTGAGTAATAAAAATGTAACTATTCAATATGGAGGCTCTGTGAAGCCTGGTAATGTTGATGAAATTATGGCTCAACCCGAAATTGATGGTGCTTTAGTTGGTGGAGCAAGTTTGGAATCGGAAAGCTTTGCTCGAATTGTCAATTTTAACTGAATTAGGATTTGGGAATTGGGGATTGGTCATTGGGGATTTGGCATGGATAATTGGTAATTGGTATTGGGTAATTTTTTTTTCTACCCCCTCTTCCCCCTCTTCCCCCTCTTCCCCCTCTCCTTGTCCCCTTGTCCCCTACTCTCCATATCTTTCTTCAAGCTGTAAAAAAACGATGCTCAACTTCAACTGGGGTCAGCGTACTTATTTAATGGGCGTTTTAAATGTTACGCCTGATAGTTTTAGCGATGGTGGGGAGTTTAATAAACCCCTAGTAGCTTTAAATCAAGCAGTGGCTTTAACTGAGAATGGTGCTGATATTATTGATGTTGGCGGACAATCAACTCGTCCTGGTGCGGAACAAATTTCTCTGGAAGAAGAACTCGAACGAGTGCTTTCGGTTATAGAAGTTATTCGTCCAAAAATCAATGTACCTATTTCTGTAGATACCACAAGAGCAAAAGTAGCTAAGGCTGCTGTTGATGCTGGTGCGAATATAGTTAACGACATTTCTGGGGGCACTTTCGACTCTTTGATGTTTTCTACTGTTGCTGAGTTGAAGGTGCCTATTGTATTAATGCATATCCGGGGAACTCCTCAGACAATGCAGCAGATGACCGATTATCAAGATGTAATCAAAGAAATATCTGATTTTTTATCTCAACAAATAAATGCAGCAACAGCTGCGGGAATCGAAAGAGAAAAAATTATTATCGACCCCGGTATTGGCTTCGCTAAGAATTTAGAACAAAATTTAGAAATTTTTCGCCGTTTAACAGAATTAAAAAAACTTAATAGTCCAATTTTAGTTGGCCCATCTCGCAAAAGTTTTATTGGTCGCATTTTGAACCAACCGGACCCCAAAGCAAGAGTTTGGGGAACTGCTGCGGCCTGTTGTGCTGCTATTTTTAATGGTGCTGATATCTTAAGAATTCACGATGTTGAACAAATGCGCGACGTTTCAATGGTTGCTGATGCTTTAATGCGAACAAATTAAAGTACCAAATTAAAGTAACTGAAAAATGGGAAAATTGGTAAAGCCTCGGGGCTGATTTACATACAGCACAGAAAATAAATTGCCTCCAATTTTCCAATTCATCAAATTGGCTTAGTTCTCAGAACCATTGCCATTGTTGGGTCTTCTTGCGGTATCTTCAGCTACGGTTTCAGCGCTTATTTGTTCGACAATCTCATTGGAACCGGAGCCGGGGTCTACAAAAATAACTTTGGAATTAGGACTTTCTCCTAATTTATAGCTAGCGTTAATGTAATCTTGGGCCACCAGATACCGGAGAATTTCCTTATTTTCAGGAGTGCTACGCAAAGCTTCGGAAAGAATCTGCATACTAGTACTAGTACCTTCAGCTTTCTTAATTGCGGCTTGACGTTCCCCTTCAGCTTCCAAAATGGCAGCACGGCTTTTAATTTCAGCAGCACGTTGGTCTTCCATTGACTACCGCACGCTTTCGGGTGGTGTAATCGATTGAATATCTACTCTTTGAATTTCATCTCCCCAATCTGCGGTTGTTTCATTCAATCTATCCAATAACTCTTTATCCATATCTACTCTAGAGACATTAGTTTCCTCTAAAGAATTTTGAGCGATAATTTCGCGTAGAGTAGTTGTGGTAATTTGGTTTAAACCTTGGGCTAAATCATCGATTTGGTAGAAACTTTTCTCCATATCTTTGATACGCCAATACACAACCCCATCAATTTCTAGGTAGATATTATCTTTAGTAATTACGTTTTGGGGTTTGATATCTAATATCTGTTCCCGCGTAGTATCTTCCATTACAACCTGGTCGATGAGCGGAACGATAAAATTCAGTCCGGGTCTTAACTTACGATGGTACTGTCCCAAGCGTTCTACTAAAGCTTCGTTACCTTGATTAATAATCTTTGCCGACCCTAATGAATAACCTATAAGCACTAAAGCTATAGCAATAATTGGCTCCATTTATGCTCCTTGTACAGCAATAGGGAAATTTACTTTAAGGAAGTAGTAGTGATACAACTTGATACAAGTGATACTACCTCTTCTTACCTTCAGTCTAATTAAAAATGCAACGTGTTATGTGATTATCACGATAATGAGACTTCAGACAAGATATAGCGATTTTCAATTAAGTGCAATATAAGTTCCTCTATCGCAATGTCTTCACGTACAAGAACCCACATTCCATAGCTCAGAAGCTTTGAATCAAATGAAAATGCTATATCGCTTTTATTGGTTTATATGATACAGGTATCATGTTTTAATTAACACGCTCATTAAAGCATTATTTTTGCAATAGGGAGTAGGGAA
>CAKZYM010000716.1 GCA_937884685.1 uncultured Calothrix sp. | reverse complement strand
AATTAGCCCAGCGTGTAGATAAAAATTTGCTCGTCGAACAGTTGCAGGGTTCTGTAACTGACGTAGAAGAAGAAAGAGAAGAAATGGAATTTTAAATCAGTGAACAGTTAACAGTTAACAATTACTCCCTTCCTCAAAAATACTCTATATATCTTTTCTCTACATTTTTTCTATTAGCAAGATTTGACAGAGAAAAGAATAACAATCCAAAATCTAAAATCTAAAATCCAAAATCGAAATGTCTGATGAAAAAGTTTTTCTAAAACCAAACGCAATTGCCGAACCTTTAATCAACCAGTGGTATGCTTGGTCATACCTGGTACCACCTGCAACAGCAGCGATGTACATTACCGATTCCCACATCAAAATTATGGAGTCTTTTATCGAAGCTCCACAAGTACATAAATCAGCTTTGCAAAATCCGGCGATGATGGGAGGACCTTTTATTAATTATGATGTTGATAGAGTTGGTGAAATTAAGGATTTACTGGCAAAAACTAAGGCAGAACAAGCTAATTTAATCAAGTTAAGTACGGCAATTCATGATTTAGAAAAACTTTTACGCGAAAAAGCAGATGGATATTCTTTAGAACCTTTATACGAACAAGTTCCAGAAGAATTAAAAGGTTATGTAGAACTCGTTTACGATGCTAATAATCATCCCGCAATTCGTTTGATTGAAGGTCTTTTATATCGCAGTTCAAATTATCAAACTGCTCATCAATCTATTGCTTTATCTTTAACCGATGAAGATTCTCGCTCTTTTGTTCTAAGTACACCTCGTTTACCAGAAGAACATACTTTACATCTCGATTTTAAATTTAATCATCCTGTTTGGGATAGATTATTTAAGATGCGCTATCAAGCAGATTATTATGACGAATTAAAACAACTTTTTCAGATAAAAAATCATCAAGAAGCTATATTTTCATCTTTATTTACAACAGAACAACCTCCTCATCCAAATAATTATCAAGGTGATGATGTTAGGGTTCGTTACTTTGGTCATGCTTGTGTTTTAATCGAAACTCAAAATACTACTATACTGTGCGACCCGCTGATTAGTTATCAGCATCGTGCTGGAACTCCTCGCTATACTTATGCCGATTTACCGGAAGTGATTGATTATGCGGTAATTACTCACAATCACCAAGACCACGTAATGTTTGAAACTCTTCTACAATTACGTCATAAAATCCGCAATGTTGTAGTACCGAAGGGTAACAAAGGTTCTTTAATAGACCCTTCATTGAAATTAATTTTAGAAGAATTTGGCTTTAACAATGTTAAAGAAGTTGATGAGTTAGAAACTATAGAATTAAATGATGGATATATATTAGCATTACCTTTTCTTGGCGAACATGGGGATTTAAATATTGCCACAAAAGCAGCCTATTGGTTCAATATTAAAGGTAGAAAAATAATATGTGCTGCTGATTCTAATAATATAGAACCTGCTTTATATAGAAATTTACACTGTCTTTTGGGTGATTTAGATGTAATGTTTATTGGTATGGAATGCGATGGGGCACCTTACACTTGGGCTTATGGTTCTTTGTTAATGCAAAATGTTCCGAGAAAAATGGCTCAGACAAGAAGATTAGATGGTTCTGATGCTAGAAAAGCGTTTAATTTAGTTAATCAATTTAATCCCCAACAGGTTTATGTTTATGCGATGGGACAAGAACCTTGGTTGACTTATATTACATCGATTAATTATACAGATGATTCTCGTCCGATTATTGAGTCTAATAAGTTAGTTGAGCAATGCAAGAAAAATAATATTCATAGCGAGCGTTTGTATGGCTGTAAGGAAATTATTTTAGCGGCAGGTTCAAATACAAATATTTTTGTAGAATCTTCTATTAGCAATAATCAACAATCATCGATAATATTAGATACTGAAATGGAGGAAAAAATCAAACCAATTAACGAATTTCTTAAAGAACTTTCCGACAAAGATATTAAACTTTGGGTAGAAGACAATCAAGATACATCAGCCGAACCAAAACTTAAATGTAATGCTCCCAAAGGTGGTTTAACTCCCGAAATTAAAACTCAAATTACACAGCGAAAACCAGAGATTGTGCAATTTTTGCATGAACAAACGAATGGTACCAAACTTGATTTAGAAGCAGAAGCTGTTTTAGATGAAAGCATTCAACCTGAAAATGCAATACCTTCTCAAGTTATTCTGGATAACATTCTTCTCACGGGAGCGACGGGTTTTATTGGTGCTTTTCTTCTCTACGAACTATTACAAACAACCGAAGCCAAAATTCACTGTCTCATCCGGGCTGAAAACACCGAAGCAGCACGAGATAAAATTAAAAAGTCTCTAGAATCCTATAATCTTTACGAACAATGGCAAGATTCATTTAGCAACAGAATTATTCCCATTGTCGGAGATTTATCTCAACCATTGCTAGGACTTGATAAAAATCAGTTTGAAAATCTATCCGCAGAAATTGACACTATTTATCATAATGGTGCATGGGTTCATCATACATCGCCTTATTCATTACTAAAAGCGACTAACGTATTGGGAACTCAAGAAGTTTTGCGATTAGCTTGTAAAAACAAAGTTAAACCCGTACACTTTATTTCTACCATCAGCGTATTTGCTGGTACAAACCAAATTATCCACGAAAACGAACCCCTTGACGTAAACCGTACACCTGCTGGTGGTTACGCTCAAAGTAAATGGGTAGCGGAAAAATTAGTTACCATAGCTCGTCAGCGAAATCTCCCCGTTTCAATATATCGTGTGGGAGCAGTCAGCGGACACAGCCAAACCGGAGCATATAACAGAAACGATTTTCTCTACAAAATGATTCAGGGTTGCGTGCAGTTAGGAAGCGCCCCTATAGGCAATATGATATTAGATATCATGCCAGTAGACTATGTTAGTCAGGCAATAATTCATTTATCAAAACAATCACAATCCTGGGGAAAAGTCTTTCATTTAGTGCATCCCCAACCCGTTGACGTAGATGTATTATTCAAGCAACTTAATTCAATGGGTTATCCCGTTAAAAGACTTCCTTATCAAGAATGGCGAGAAAAACTACTAAAAATTATCGAAAATTCTCCCAACCATCCCTTGTATGCTATCGCTTCATTATTTTCCGCTAATTCCGGAAATAGCGCAACAGAAGCCAAGCCATTACAGTTCGATGCTCATAATACTTTAACCGGACTTGCCAATACTTCGATTATCTGTCCGGCGATAGATGCACAATTGTTATCTACTTATATTGGTTATTTGATGAAATGATTGGGGATGGGAAAAGGGAGGGAGAGAGGGAGGGAAAATAATTCATAACTCCTAACTCCTAACCTTTGACATCTTGTAATCAAATTAACCTGTATTTAAATAAAGCATTATGCAATAATACAGAAAACTGAAATGTTTAACTGTTATTGAGAATTTATCTTAATAGGTAAAATTTACAGCGCTTATCCAAAGTACATAACCCCGTTCATTTTATTTGTAAAGCATTATCAATTACCCAGTAATACTAATATGGTGAAAACCAATCGCTATTCTGAATATGATACTTGGGCTTGGCTGTACAATCATACAATGGGACCGCAGTATGGTTTGGAGCAGCTTAAGCCTGTAGAACTTATGTTACTACCACATCTACCCGCAGATGCAGATTTATTAGATTTGTGCTGCGGTACGGGAAATTTAATGCAAGCATTATTGCACAAAGGTTATAGGGTAACGGGTTTAGATGGTTCGGAAGCGATGCTCGATTATGCTCGTGAAAATGCACCTCAAGGAGAGTTTATTTTAGGGGATGCTCGTAATTTTAATCTTCCAGAACGTTTTGATGGAGTTGTTTCTAGTAGTGCTTCTCTAAATCATATTTTGAGCATTGACGAGCTAAATCGTGTTTTTAGTAGCGTTTACAATGCATTAAAGCCAAATGGTTTATTTATGTTTGATTTAAACCATGCAGGACAAATGGGAAAATGGTGGAATTCGCAAATTACAGAAGGTGAAATAGAAAACGAACTTGCTTGGTATATTACCCCAAATTATAACTCTACAGATAGAATGGGGAATTTTGAAGTAACTATGTATCAAGCTCCTACTCAGGTTAGAAGAAAAGGTGGTTTGAAAAAGTTACTGTATAAATTATTAAGTTTGAGATTGTTAACTAGATTTCGTCTTAATGTGTTATCTAACTTTCAACAGTGGGAAAATTGGCAGCGTTCAGATATCACCTACGACGTTAGGGGATATTATCCAGAGGAAGTAAAAGCAGCATTAGAAGAAGTTGGATTTACCCAAGTTCAAATCAAGACTATCGATGGAAAAACAGAATTAGATAACAACCACTCAGCTTATTTTATTTGTCAAAAAGCAAAAATTTAGCACTATTTACGAATTACAAATTACGAATTACGAATTACGAATTACGAATTATACTCACCCATCATCAATGACAACCACTTCAGACAAAACCGATTTACAAACCCAGCATTTAGAAAATTTCATTACATCCTATACAAAGCGAACCCAAGCATCAAAACGTTACGCTCAAACCTATCGTCCGGTTTTAGCGGATAAAAGTTCTTTAGGGTTGGGATTTTCTCCAGAATTGAAGGAGATGTGTTATCCAGTTGTTGTTGAAAAAGCTGCTGGTGCTAGACTTTGGGATATTGATGGTAACGAGTATATTGATATTTTAATGGGTTTGGGAATCAACTTACTCGGTCATAATCCAGAATTTGTCAAAAACGCAATTGCAACTCAATTAGAAAAAGGTTTCTCAATGGGACCCCAAGCTGAGTTAGCTGGTGAAGTAGCTCAACTCATCTGCGAATTAACGGGAGCAGAACGAGCAACTTTTAGCAATACGGGTACAGAAGCCATTATGACAGCGATTCGCATGGCTAGAACCGTGACAAAACGCAATAAAATCGCTATTTTTACCAATTCCTATCACGGACACTCGGATAATACCTTAATTAGAGCCACAATTGCCCAGTATGCGAAACAAGCTGCAAGTCGCAAACTCGAAGGTAAAATCGCTGCTGGTGGATTGTTGAGTGGATTATTGCGTCCGATACAATCAGGTTTGAAAAACAGCGTTAGTCCCAAAGGAGTTCCCGCTGCACCTGGTATTCCCCAAGATGTCGCAAAAAACGTGTTGGTACTTGATTATGGAAATCCCCAGTCATTAAAAGTAATTGAAGCAAACAAAAATCAGTTAGCAGCAGTTTTAGTTGAACCCGTACAAAGTCGCTGTCCTCAATTACAACCCAGAGAATTTTTACAGCAGTTACGACGTGTCACAAAAGAAGCTAATATTGCCTTAATTTTTGATGAAATGGTAACAGGATTTCGCATTCATCAAGGTGGTTCGCAAGCTTGGTTTGATATTGATGCGGATATAGTTACCTACAGTAAAATTGTGGGTGGAGGTTTACCGATGTCAGTAATTGCGGGTAAGGCTGCTTACATGAATTGCATTGACGGTGGTACGTGGAATTACGGCGACGATTCCGCACCTCAAACCAAAACAACATTTTTCGCAGGTACATTTTGCAAACATCCCCTTGCTCTAGCAGCATCAAAAGCCGTATTAGAACACTTGAAAACTAAAGGGGTACAGCTACAAGAAAAATTAAATCAGCGAACATCTGAATTAGTAGAAGAATTAAATATTTACTTTAAAAAAGAAGGAATTCCTATTACTTATACTCACTTCGGTTCCTTCTTCGCAGCAGATAATTCTCAAAGTAAAATTTCCCCAATGGCAAATAATTTAATGTCATTTCATTTACTTCAAAAAGGAATTCATTTACGACAAGGAGACAAAGGAGGATTTCTTTCCACAGCCCATACCGAAGAAGATATAAACAAAATTATTCAAGCCTTTAAATATAGTGCCAAAGAATTACAGCAAGCAGGATTTATAGTATAAGGAGAAACAATTATGGCAACAATGGGTAAATATTGTAAAGCATACTTATTAAAACAATTTCGTCAATTTAATCAATGGAAAGAAAATCAACAAGAAAATAAAGAACTTGCAGATGATGACGTTCTTTATTTGCAAGAAAACTATATTGTTACCGACGGAATTTATAAGGATGAAAATATAATCTTTGATAATGTAACAGACGAATGGAAAGATTTTTGTCACCAAGTTTTAGAATTTGAAATACCTAATTATGAAATTGTTAGTAATTAGTTACGTAGTTACGTAGGTTGGGTTAGGCGAACGAATAATATTAATAATAATTATCAAATGTAAATGCGCCGTAACCCAACATCTCAGGTTATCAGAAACGAGATAAATATCTTGCATTAAAAAAGTTTTGTTGGGTTACGACGCAAATTATATGTATCGGCTAATAATTAAATATTGTAATGCGTCTAACCCAACCTACTAACTACTAACTACTAACTACTAACTACTAACTACTAACTACTAACTGTTCACTGATAACTGATTATGGAAGATACAAAATATACTGTAGTAATTAGCGATGAAGAAGAATATTCGATTTGGTTTGAATATCGTGAAATACCCTATGGATGGCGCTCGACTGAAAAAACAGGTACAAAACAAGAGTGTCTAGAATATATTAAAGAAGTATGGACAGATATGCGACCTCTTAGTTTACGTAAGAAAATGGATGCATCTAACTCTAATACCTAAAAAAAGCTAAAAATATTAGTGCTTAGAGGACATGACTAATTATGATGAATCTCAGCTTGATTTACTTGTTCCTTGGGATTTACCTGTTGACGAACCATTAAATGAAGCTGATACAGTTAAGTTGTCTCAAGCACTTACCCAGATACTGAATGCGCTAAAACAAGTAGATGCTTCTTCTGCGCTTATCATCATTAAAGATGAATTGTACAAATTAGATTCCCCAGACATACTTCCAGCAAAAATATCTTCTAGTAAAACAGCAATTAAAGGCTGGGAAATCGAAGATTTTGATAGTCATTTTGACGTAAATCACGTGGAAAGTCAGCAACCCGCTTTGTCTATTATTAAAAGTTTGATGTTAGCGATTTATCGAATGTTTATTTTGTTAAACGAGCAAAATAATAATTTCGATTCACTCGCAGTTGAACAACAGAAACAGGGATACATCAGCTATATTCATTTGTTGTCAAGGGTTTATCACCTACAAGTTGTCGAATAAATCTCGTAAATTAATCCAAAATCCAAAATTGAAAATGTTAAATACAGAAGAAATTTGGAAAGGATTTCACTGGTCATTTTTTGTTAACGTTCAAGCCTTAATTATTTGTTTGCGTCGTTTTGAATCGAGTTTAGCGTTGGGAGATATTACAACAGCACAAACCGAATTAGAAACTGCAATCGATTTAATGCTAGCAAGCGGTGCATCTATGCAGCTTGCTGGTAGCTTTAGCAAGCAAGAATACGATTCTCAGATTCGTCCAAAAATGTCTCCCCCTTACGTTCAATCTAACAACTTTAGTGGATTGATGTCTTGGGAACATGCTGCTTTAATGCAGTTGTGGAAGCGTCTTAGTCCTGCATTTAAAAATATCCCCGACGAACTTGAATCAGTACACCAAAAATTTGTAGAATCATATTTTCAATTAGCTACAGACCATAAAGCAGTGTGTCAAAAATTTGGCGGAGATGAAGCAGGTAGTTTACGGTTTAAAAAAGGTTCGGCAGTTGATACTCTGGATAAGTTCGGACAAATTCGCACCAAACATATAGACCCTAACAATAAATCTATTAGTCGCTGTCCTTTTCATCATCGTCATAAAAACTCGTGAAAGCACTACTCGCTCAAAAGCTTCCTCGTAATGTCTGGTTTTTAGGCTTTGTCAGCTTATTTACCGATATTAATTCTAAGATGGTTCAGTCTATCTTACCTTTGTTTTTGGTTTCTGCTTTAGGGACAAATTTAGTTACAGTCGGTGTTATCGAAGGTGTTGCTGAATCTACTGCTTCCGTTTTAAAAATCTTTTCCGGAGCGCTCAGCGATTATTGGGGAAGACGCAAAGAACTAGCTGTAACTGGATATGGATTATCAGCGTTAGTAACTCCATTATTCGCAATTGCAACTACTCCCGCTTGGGTTTTATTGGCTCGTTTCGCTGATAGAGTCGGAAAAGGAATTCGGGTTGCTCCCCGTAATGCATTAGTAGCCGATGTCACTCCACCACCTCAACGCGGTGCTGCTTACGGGTTGCGTCAATCTTTAGATACCATTGGTGCTTTTAGCGGACCCTTTATTGCTGCTGCATTATTGTTCTATTCAAATCAGAACTTTCGCTTAGTCTTTTGGTGTGCTGCAATACCAGGATTAATCGCGATCGCACTTCTGAGTTTTGGCGTAAAAGAAGCTCCCAGAACTTCTCATCAAAGACGCAATCCTTTACAGTGGAGCTTGTTGCAAAGTTTAGGAAAAAGTTACTGGATGTTAGTAGCAGTAGCGTTATTATTTAACTTAGGTAACTTTAGCGACGCATTTTTATTGTTAAGAGCAAAAGAAATAGGCATCGCTACAAACCTCATCCCCTTAAGTTTTGTAGTCATGAATATAACCTATGGACTCAGTGCTTATCCCATCGGCGTACTTTCAGATAGAATAGGTCGTAAAGGATTATTAATTAGTGGATTTACCCTATTCGCTCTAGTTTATTTTGGTTTTGCAATTGCTCAAACACCCTGGCAAATCTGGATACTCTTTGCACTTTGCGGTTTGTATCTAGGTAAAACACAAGGCTTATTATTAGCACTAGTTGCAGATAGAGTTCCCGAAAACTTACGAGGTACAGCATTCGGAATGATTAACCTCGTCACCGGAATTGCACTACTACCCGCAAGTTTAATAGCAGGGACATTATGGGAAAAACTCGGTTCTCAGACAACATTTATGGTCAGTAGTGGTTTTGCAGTTGCTGCAATCTTATTATTGATATTAGCTTTTAACAGTGAACAGTTATCAGTGAACAGTGAACAGTAAACAGTTATCAATTATCAGTGTTAGCCGAGCGTGTCCCTTTCCCCGCAGGGGTTATCCTAGAGCAGGGTAAGGACATACAATTACCAATTAATTTATGTAGTGCGTTAATGCACTACAGCACTCTTCAAATTTGAACCTTTCACAATTATATAATTCCTTTCATCTTCTAAAAATTCTTGATTGTTCGCTGTTCACTGTTCACTGATAACTGATAACTGATTTATGTTTGCTCTAATTAAAAAAAAACCATTAATTAAATTTACCCTGATTGCGATAATCACAGCCATAGTAATTTTTATTATTTATAGAATATTTTCCAATAATTACTATCGTCCACCATCCCCAACAGCAGAAGTACCGCAACTAGTATATCCCCAAGCTGTTTCTAATAATAATCTCCAGATACGTAAAAGCGTAACTCAACTTACACCAGCCGAAAAACAGGCTTTTGTAAAAGCAGTAAAACAGTTAAAAAATACCTTTCCACCAAACAGCGAAATCAGCCTCTACGACCAATTTGTGCTGCAACACGTTTTAACAATGGGGTTTCGCAAGAAATTGGGAGCCACCGGTAAAGCCGAAGGAAATCCCGCTCACGCACAGCCAGCATTTTTACCTTGGCACCGGCAATTTTTGTATCAATTCGAGCAAGAACTACAGAAAATTGACCCTACTGTTACCGTTCCTTACTGGGATTGGACTGACCCCAAAGCATTGGATGCAATATTAGCAGAAGACTTCCTAGGCCCTAACGGTCAAGGAACCACCATCAATATTTCTGGAGTCGGAGAATTTACAGGAGGTACAGTTTCAACCGGTAATTTTGCTGACTGGAAACTCAACAAAAATATTCATTTTGACCCAATTATAATGAAATCTTTAGGGACAAAATTAATCCGATTTGTAGGAATGCCTCCTTGTAATTCTCCCATACCTAAAGCATCCATAGAACAACTTTTTAAATATCATAATTATGAAGTCTTTAATGCATTAATAGAAGGAGCAATAACACTTAAACAAGGTGAATATATTCCCGGTTGGACATTACACGCTTGTGCCCATTCAATTATTGGTGGAAGCATCATCGACAAAGACAACCCCATGAGACAAACCAGCATCTTGGGTACAATGGACAGCATTCCAAGTTCCCCCTACGACCCAATTTTCTGGCTAATTCACTCCAACGTAGACCGTTTGTGGGCAGAGTGGCAAGATAAAGGACATACCGGAGAAAAATTCTATCCTTCCAAAAACGTACCTTTCGGACATAAACTTCATGACCCGATGTGGCCGTGGGATGGAGGATTATCTACACCTGGAGACTATGGAC
>CAKZYM010000715.1 GCA_937884685.1 uncultured Calothrix sp. | reverse complement strand
AATACGTACAAATACGCATATGAGGGGTGCGGCTCCCTGTAATTTCAGTAGAACAACGAATGGTCTGAAAAAGGATTACCTTAGAAAATAATTACAGCTTTGATAAAACTTTACTCGGCTCGGTTTTTATAGGAAAAAGAGTCCCTAAAGGAAATTATATGGCAGTAATTCAGTCCTCTCTCCGGTCTGATGGTATGGAATTATTATGTTTATATCATCAGGATCCTTCTATTAGACTTCGTAACAAACTAGTAAAATTGCATAGTGGTTTAGTAAGAAAAATGGCTCATAAATTCAGCCATCAATGTAACGAACCTTATGAAGATTTAGAACAAATTGGTTACTTCGGTTTAATAAGAGCAATTGAACGCTTTGATCCCACCCAAGGATATGCGTTTAGTTCCTTCGCTGTTCCCTATATTCGGGGTGAAATGCTGCACTTTTTACGAGACCGTAGTACTTTGTTGAAAATTCCCCGTCGTTGGCAAGAACTATACAATGAAGGGCAAAAAATCCGTAAAGAATTAGCGCACAAATATGGAAGACAGCCATTAGATTTAGAAATTGCTCGCGAGTTGAAAGTCTCGGTGCAAGAATGGCAAGAAACTAAGTTAGCAGTTCAAAATCGGATGCCTTTAAGTCTGGATGCAACGGTAGTTAACTATATCGATTGTCAAATCACATTAGGTGAAGCATTACCTTGTCCTCAGACAGCAGCTCAGCAACACCTCGAAGAAGAGCGACAGCAGTTGCATGGAGCTATGGGGATGTTAGAAGAAAAGCCTCGGATGGCAGTAGAACTAGTATTTCTTAAGGAATTTTCTCGTAAAGATGCAGCGAAAAAAATTGGTACTAGTCCAATGACAGTAACGCGGTATCTGCAAAAAGGAATCGATGATTTAATGGGTCTAATGCAACAAACACAGGCTGTCGCTACCGGAACATAATGGATAGAAAATGTTACAAAGTTTATCTGTCTGAACATGGCTGTTGATATAGCCATGAAAATTTTATTGCACCTCAAATTTTTTCAATTATTAAAGCTGCATATAAGTTAACGTTTAGGGCTTGCGTGCTAATTGCACAAGGGCTTTATATCTTCCCCAACATCGACAACAAGTTTTTAACTAAATTGAATAACAACGAAGAGTTAGGAGTGAGGAGTTAGGAGTTAGGAATTAGGAATGATTAAATTCTTCCCCCTCTTCCCCCTCTTCCCCCTCTTCCCTATACCCAACTCTTACACTTAATAATTAAGTAATTACAGTGGGCTTATCCCGTCCGGTATTGGCTTTTATCTGGGCTATTTCGTCGGCAAGGGTAATTAATTCTGCTAATCCTTCTTGCGGGTCGAGGTCGTGTTTTGTCGCGTCTGGTTCGTAGCTTTCGAGGTAAACTCTGAGTGTTGCTCCTTGTGTACCCGTACCGGAAAGTCGAAATACAATTCTGGAACCGTCGGTAAAACCAATTCTGATTCCTTGCTTCTGACTGACGCTCGCATCTACGGGGTCTGTATAGCTGAAATCATCGGCGTATTCTACTGTATAATTGCCGAACTGCTTACCTTTCATGGAAGATAACGAAGAACGCAGATTTTCCATTAAGGTATTGGCTTTTTCTTTGTCTACTCCTTCATAATCATGACGGGAATAATAATTACGTCCGTAGGTTTTCCAGTGTTCTTTGACAATCTCTTCAACTGATTGCTTTCGAGAAGCTAAAATATTTAACCAAAATAGAACAGCCCAAAGCCCGTCTTTTTCCCGTACATGGTTGGAACCGGTTCCAAAACTCTCTTCACCACAAAGAGTTGCTTTACCAGCATCTAAAAGGTTACCAAAGAACTTCCAACCCGTCGGAGTTTCGTAGCAGTCAATTCCCATTTGTTCCGCTACTCTATCAACAGCAGCAGAAGTTGGCATCGAACGCGCTACACCTGCTATACCAGAACTGTAACCCGGTACCAGTTTGGCATTTGCTGCTAATACTGCCAAACTATCGCTGGGAGTAACAAAGAAATTTCGACCCAAAATCATGTTGCGATCGCCATCTCCATCGGAAGCTGCACCGAAGTCTGGAGCGTTGTCTCCGAATAAAATATCAACTAGTTCATGAGCATAAACTAAGTTAGGGTCTGGATGTCCACCACCGAAGTCTTCTAAAGGTTTACCGTTTTGCACAGTTCCTTCAGGTGCGCCCAATCGCTGCTCAAATAAAGCATAAGCGTAAGGTCCGGTAACAGCATGTAGGGAATCCATACACATGCGGAAATCACCAGAAGTTAAAAGTTGACGAATACTGTCAAAATCAAACAGCGACTGCATCAACTCCACATAATCAGCTACCGAATCGATAACTTGAACCGTCATCGAACCGATTTCAAAGCTTCCTAATTTCCCTAAATTGACATCTTCTGCTTCTAAAATCTTGTAACCATCAATGGTTTTACTGCGATTAAACATAGCTTCAGTAATCTTTTCCGGTGCAGGACCACCATTATCGGTATTGTACTTGATACCAAAATCTTCATCGGGGCCTGCTGGATTATGACTAGCAGAAAGAATGATTCCACCAAAAGCTTTATATTTGCGGATAATGCAGGAAACAGCAGGAGTAGAGAGAATACCGTTTTCGCCCACTAATACTCTGCCAAAACCATTAGCCGCAGCCATTTTTAAAATAATTTGGATAGCTTCCCGGTTGTAGAAACGACCATCACCACCCACAACCAAAGTTTGTCCTTGATAACCTTCAAGACTGTCAAAAATTGATTGAACAAAATTTTCTAAATAATTTGGTTCTTGAAAAACCTTAACCTTTTTCCTTAGCCCCGAAGTACCGGGTTTTTGGTCGGTAAATGGTTTAGTTGAAACAGTGCGGATATTCATTTATAAATTTGTAAGTGCCAATACTAATTAAAGTACCAGCGAACAGTCAACAGTGAACAGTTATCAGTTATCAGTGAGCAGTGAAAGAATAAATTCGGTATTATAAAACTTCACTGATTACTAATAACTCTTAACTCCTAACTTTTTTTAACGCTTCCCGAACGACTTCTGAACCAACTCCGAAGCGACAGGAGTTTTCGGTAATATGCTGCTTCCATGCACGACTTCCAGGTTTTCCAGCGAAGAGTTGCAGCATGTGTCTGGTAATTTTATTTAATTTCAACCCTTCGCTCGTCCATTTGTCTATGTAGTCATACATATTCTCGACAATTTCATGTCTGTTTAAAAACGGCGCTGATTCCGTGTATAATTCTTTGTCTACGGTGGCGAAAAGGTAAGGATTGTCATATGCTGCACGTCCTATCATCACGGCATCAACTGACTGCAAGTGTTGCTGTACTTGAGTTAAGGTTTTAAATCCACCGTTGATTTCAATGAATAAATCGGGAAAATCTTGTTTCAAACGATGCACGTCTTCATATCTTAAAGGTGGAACATCGCGGTTTTCTTTGGGACTCAGCCCCTGCAACCAAGCTTTACGAGCATGAACAGTGAAGCGTTCGCATCCAGCTTGCGAAACAATATTAACAAAATTTACCATGTCCTCGTAACTATCTAAGTCATCAACTCCGATACGATGCTTGACGGTAACGGGAATTTTTGTAGCATCAATCATTGCTGCGACACAATCAGCGACCTGCTGTGGTTTAGCCATCAAACAAGCACCAAAATTACCACTCTGCACCCGACTGCTGGGACAACCCACATTCAAATTTATTTCGTCATAACCCATTCCTTCAGCAACACGAGCGCATTCGGCTAAATCCTTGGGATTATCACCCCCCACTTGCAGCGAAAGCGGTTTTTCTTCAGGAGAGAAACCCAACAAATGTTCTTTATCCCCGTGCATAATCGCCGCACTTGTCACCATTTCGGTATAGAGTAAAGTACGGTTAGTAATTTTACGCATAAAATACCTATAATGACGGTCAGTTCTATCCATCATTGGGGCGATGCTTAAAAGGTTAGGCATGGGGGAATAAGAGTTAGGAGTTAGAAATTAGAGTTACAAATATAATTATTATAGTTATCGGGTGAATGGCAGCTGGCAAATGAAAATTAGGTTACAACAGCTTAAATTTGCTCATTGTGACGATTTCAAAATTGTCTGCTTTAATCTATAGCAATTCATGATAATGATTTCGTTTGCAAAAAGGTGTTGTAAAGGCTGAAAGTATTGCTAGATATAGAGATTTATCTTCTTCGCTTTCTATTTTCTAATAATTGCTTATCATTTTCTTTGAGACAGCCAGGTAAACTGTCTACCGCATGGGTTGTTGGACATGGCTCGCGGATAAAGCTATTAGAAGCACTCATACAGAAATACTCGAATGAATACAGTTGACAATCAACTACCATTTGTGTTTAGGGCATCTAGCATTAACAAGATTGACGAGCATAACGTTACGGTAGACAGAAGATTTACGGATATTAATTTAAATGGTGTTGATTTAAGCGGTACAGATTTGAGCTATATACGTTTAAATGAAGCCCAGTTAATGGATGCTGGTTTGGAAGAAAATCATTTAAGCTGTAATTTAAAAAACAACAGTAATTTAGAAGGTTTTGATTTTAGTAATGCAAACCTTAGTCTTGCTGTGCTTCGAGGAGCGAATCTCAAAGGTGCAAATTTCTGTCTGGCAATTTTGAAAAGAACTGATTTACGAAAAGCTAACTTACAAAAAGCGATTTTAAGCGGTAGCATTCTCAGAGATGCTGATTTACGAGAAGCTAATCTTAGCAATGCATTTTTATTAGGTACGAATCTTAGCTATGCTACTTTGAATCATGCTAATCTCAGCAATGCTCATTTATTAGGAGCAAATCTTTCTCATACCGATTTTTCCGACGCTACAGTTGATAATGCTCGATTCGGGTGGAATACGGGTATTTCTAATCGGATGAAGTTTGAATTGCAGTTACGAGGAGCGATTTTTGAAGATTAGGGAATTGGGCTTTGGGCATGGGGCATTGGTGAGATGGTAGGTTGGGTTAGACGCACGATAAATTTGGATGATTAACCTTCTTATTGAAATTGCGTCGTAACCCAACATCGATATTTTGATTTAATAACGAATTACTCGACATAAATTGTTTGCTCTCATGGTGGATGTTGGGTTATGTCCTTCGGACACGCTTCGCTAACGTTCCTCAACCCAACCTACAAATATGATTCAAATAATACCGAATATAATGGTGTTTTATTTATCTAATCGAATAAATGGAATACCGTAGAGCCAAAATAGAAGGAGGTACTTTCTTTTTCACAGTTGTTACTCACAATCGCCGCAAATTTCTGTGTGATGAAGAAAATATTGTGTTGCTACGAAAGGTATTTAAACAAGTAATTAAGAATCATCCTTTCAAAATCGACGCAATCGTAATTTTACCCGAACATTTGCATTGTATTTGGACTTTACCGACAAATGAGAATGATTTTTCTACTCGTTGGAGTTTGATTAAAGGTGGTTTTAGTCGGCTGTGTCATCCAAAGTATAAAGGAAAAATATCTGCATCGCGACAAAGTAAAAAAGAACAAGGAGTTTGGCAACGTCGTTTTTGGGAACATCAAATCCGCGATGAAGCAGATTTTAATTACCATATGGATTACATTCATTACAATCCAGTGAAACATGGATATGTAACAGCACCGAAAGATTGGAAATATTCAAGTTTTCATAGCGATGTTAAACGAGGTGTTTATGATATTGATTGGGGTGCAGGGGTAGAATTAGAATTTCCTGATTGGGTGGGGAATGAGTAATCGTATTAATCGTAGGTTGGGTTAGACGCACGATAATATTTAATTATTAACCTTCTTATTGAAATTGCGTCGTAACCCAACATCGATACTTTGATTTAATAATGAATTACTGGACATAGATTGTTTGTTGTCATGGTGGATGTTGGGTTTCTCTTCGTTCAACCCAACCTACAAACTGTGGGGCTTTTTTAATACTACAAATATGCTCAAATAATACCGAATATAATGGTGTTTTTAATTCAAAAAATATTTAAATACAATTATTTTAATTGTAGGTTGGGTTAGACGCACGACAATATTAAATTATTAATCGATTAATTTGTTTTGCGTCGTAACCCAACATCAATATTTTGAACTCATCGGAAATTAGCAAAAATCATCGCATTGTTGGGTTATGTCCTACCGGACACGCTTCGCTAACACGACCTTCGACCCAACCTACGAATATTAAATTACCAATTACCAATTACCAACTACATTTTCAAATCTGCAATCGCACCTTTGGTCATCGCAGCAATGGCTTTATCTGTAGCTTTTGGCAGGTGATAATATTTACCTCCAGCGTTTTTAGCCAATTCTTTCGCGAATCCTGTTGACACAAATTTACTTTCGGTGTCGATTACTAATAATTGAATTCCTAAAGCGCGAATTTTACCTGCTACTTCTAATAATTCCCCTTTGATATCTGGCTTTTCTCCTGGTTCTTGGGGTTCTCCTAATGAGCGAGACAAAGAAATGTTACCGCGTCCGTCGGTGATGGCTACTATAACTACTTGTCCGATGTCTCCGCTTCTTTGTGCGTTTAAGCCGACGTGAGCGGCTTGGGTTAAGCCATGAGCTAGTGGTGAACCTCCTCCACAAGGCATTTTCTCTAAGCGGGTACGGGCTAAGGTGATGGAACGTGTAGGGGGTAATACTACTTCTGCTTGCTCTCCTCGGAAGGGAATTAGGGCTACCTGGTCGCGGTTTTGGTATGCTTCGGTTAATAACTGCATTACCGCTCCTTTGGCTGATTGCATTCGATTTAATGCCATTGAACCGGAAGCATCCACGACAAATATTACTAATGCTCCGGCTTTTCTCGCTAGTCTTTTTGCACGAATATCCCCTTGCTCGACGATGACGTTTCGACCGGGATATCTTTGTCTTCGTGCTTTTTGATATGGTGCTGCAGCTCGTAATGTCGCATCTACTGCGATGCGACGAACTTTTCCTTTGGGTAGCATGGGTTTGATGTAGCGTCCCCTGTCGTCGGAAAATATCAAACCGCGACTTCCGGAGTTTCCTTGACGTTGGGATGTTTGAGCAAAGTACAGAACGCTTTCGTCTAAAACTACACCTTCTGGGTCAAAGATAAATTCTTCGGGAATTCCCGGTGGTTCTTGTTCCTGGTCTTGTTCTTCCTGTTCTTGTTCTTCCTGTTCTTCTTGCTCTTGTTCGGATTCGTCTTCTGGTTCTTCTTGGTTTTGTTGTGGTGGGGGTGGTGGTGGTTGCTGTTCTTCTTCTGGTGGTGTTTGAATTACGGTTGCGCGGGGTACTATGACTAATTCCACAGCACGACGCAGGTCTTCTGGGTTAACTTGATTGCGTCCGTCGAGTGCTGCGGATGCTTTGGCTACTCTAACTGCAAATAGTTCTGCGCGATGTCCCTGGACTACACCACGAATTGCTTCTTCGACAAGGTAATTAATTTGTTCTTGGCTGATGGTAACTTCTTTCAACCATTCTCTTGCTAAAACAATTTGAGTTTTGATGGAATCTATATCTTCGTTGTACTGTTGGAGAAATTCCTGGGGGGAGCGTGAATAAGCAATTGCTTGGTCTACTGCTTGTACTCTATCGTCTAATCCTAAAACACCATCGGCGGAAAGGGAAATGGCAATTCTATCGAGTAAATGCTCTCGGAGACTTCCTTCTTCTGGATTGTAGGTAGCAATAAATAATGATTTACAAGGATGTTGAAAACTAATTCCTTCTCGTTCGATTTGGTTTCGTCCTTCGGATAATACTGTTAAAAGTTGGTTGCTAATTTGGTCATCTAAAAGATTGATTTCATCTACATACAGCACACCTCGATTTGCTGCTGCGAGTAAACCGGGCTGAAATACAGTATCTCCTTGCTTGACAGATTTTTCTACATCTACCGAACCCAAAAGTCTATCTTCGGTGACTCCGAGAGGTATTTGTAAAAATGGTGCGGAGATAATTTCGGTTTCTACATCCGAGACGTTTAATTTAACGTCTCTAGATAAATCGTCCCATTCTTCTGGTTTATCGGGATTACAGTTACTGATAGAATCCTTTACTACTTCGATTGGTGGTAGCAAAGCGTGGATAGCTCTTGCCATCACTGACTTTGCGGTTCCTCTTCGTCCGGCGATCGCCACTCCTCCCAATTCTGGATCGACAGCTGCTAATAGTAAAGCTAATTTAATCGCTTCTTGACCAACTACAGCAGTTAAGGGAAAAGTGGTAAAAGTCGAATTAACAGTGGATGCAGCCATTTTTTACATAATAGTTAGTCTAATTCTTTAGCTTACCAAACTTGATTCAAATAATTCCAAATAAATAATTAAAATCAAGGTTCAAGTAATAATTTAAAAATTCTTTTGAACAAAAAATCAAATATGTGGTACTGCTAGACGACACTCAGACATTTCTTAAATAATCATCTCAATTTCAAGTGTTTTGATGAACTTAAGCTAGAATAATTACTCTGAAATACGCTACTTAGAATATTTGAATATTGTTAATGTCTTCTAAATCAGCAGAAATGATTCGTAAACAAGAGAAATTAGCAGAAGTTATCCAAAACGCAAAATTTAATGATAATTCGCTTTTGCTGAATGCGCTTACCCATCGTTCCTACGTTCATGAAAATCCTAATTCGGGAGAACATAATGAGCGATTAGAATTTTTAGGTGATGCTTTATTAACTTATTTGAGTGGAGATTATCTTTATCGTCGTCATCCAGATATTGGAGAAGATAAATTAACTCGCAGACGCTCTGCTCTTGTAGATGAAAAGCAATTATCACGGTTTGCTTTAGAGGTAGGTTTAGATAAAAAAATGCTGCTTGGTAAAGGTGCTATTCGTGAAGGGGGATATAAAAATCCCAATCTACTCAGTAGCACTTTTGAAGCGATTATTGCAGCCTATTATCTTGACAATAACTCGGATATTGAAGTATTGCGTAATGTTGTTGAACCGCTATTTGATTCAGTTCCGGAAGAAATAGTAGAAGTTCGTTCAAATCTTGACTCAATAAATCAGTTTCAGGTATGGGTACAGCGTCATATTCCCCAAAATCCACCGAATCTCCCCAATTATCAGACTACAAGAACAGGTGGTGCTGCTCACGCTCCAGAATTTCTCTGTGAAGTATTTGTAGACAATCAAAAATACGGAGAAGGTAAAGGTAAAAATATCAAAGAATCAAAAAAAAACGCTGCAAATAATGCTTTGATTAACTTAGAAAAAGAAGGTTTTATTTAAAAATTGGGAATAGGGTATTGGGCATTGAAAAAATATTTTTATATACACCATAGTAAAAGCAACTATATAAAAAAGTAATATTCTTTAATTGTAAAAGGATAAGGATTCATTCTGATAATTGCTCACTGTTCACTGATAACTGTATTTCCAATGGTAAGTTAATCGTAAAAATAGAACCATTTCCCAATACAGAATCTACTTTAATTTCACCTTTAATAACTTCTATAAGCTGCGAAACTATTGCTAAACCTAAACCAGTTCCATCTATCATACAAGATTCGGCTACTGAAATAGCACGATAGTAAGGATTAAAAATATTCGATAAGTCTTCTTCGGAAATACCAATTCCTGTATCTGAAATTATAATTTTCCATTTACTATCATCTACAGTCTCGCAAGTAATTTCAATTGCTCCAGATTCTGTATAGCGAATTGCATTACTGAGAATATTAGTAACAACTTGCTCCAACTTTAACGCATCTGTGACTACTCTCTCAGGAGCTTTTTGAAGATGAAGGATAATTTCAATATTCTTTGTTCCTAAAGAAGTTTCTAACATTCCGCTGACTTCTTCAATTAATAGACGAGGATTAATTGATTTTAAGTTCAGCTTTGATTCTCCTGCTTCCAAACGAGAAATTTCTAATGCGTTGTTTATCAAACGTAATAATTTTCTACCACTATTTAATACTTTCTCAATATGTTCTAAATTTCCGTAGGTATTCTTGACTTCAGCTTTCTGCTTTTGTATTCGTAAAAACAAATCAGAATAGCCAATGATTGATGTTAAAGGACTTTTTAATTCGTGGGCTAAAAAAGATATATTCTCTTGAGAAGTGCGAACAAACCGAGTTAACTCTTGATTATGTAGAGTTAATTGATGTTGTAAATTTTCTAATTCTTCAATTCTTTGCTGTGTATAACTGTCAAAACACCGAGCAATTGCTTCATCAACTACGCTATTAATTAAGCGTATAGCTTGAATTATTTCCGACGGTGATGATATGAGAAAGTAATCTTCTAGAGTCGAAAATATAACTTGACGAAA
>CAKZYM010000714.1 GCA_937884685.1 uncultured Calothrix sp. | reverse complement strand
TTGAGCAAACCGGCCAATTGTTCTTCAATGGAGATTTGCTGCATGTGAGATATCAAGACAACTTTGTTGAGGTCTGGGTTGTCTGCTAGCAGCGCATCAACTGAAGCTTGAATTTCAGCCGCTAATGCTGCGATATCTTCTGGATTCTCTGGTGAAATTGTGACATCACCAGGAGAAGAAATGCTCTTTAAATTGGGAGTAGTCGCACCAACTACACCAATTTTCTCACCGTTAACGGTAACAATCGCGCTTTTAGCAATTTTACCGGCAATTGTACTAGCTTCTTGTCCGTCAGCAGCTACTAAAGGTGCAAGATTCTCATCGGTGCTGACATCTAAGTTGGAACTGAGGTAAGGGAAATTTGCACCGGGATAATCACCATCGGGAGCAATTACACTCGCGACAAATTCGGTACCCAAATCAAATTCGTGGTTCCCTAAAGCAATTGCTTGAAATCCCAGTTCGTTTTGAATAATGATATCAGAACGACCTCGACCTTCTTTACCCAATAAAGGAGCTAATGAGGGGTCAGCAGAAGCATCTAAGAAAAGACCGGGAATATAAGCATCACCGGAAGATAATAGTAAGGTATTTTCAAAGTCAGCATTAGCGTCACTGTCTGCATCTTCATTCTTCAAAGCATTTAGAACTGCTGAGAAGTTAGGCGCGTCTGCTTGTGCAGGAATTCCTGCTTCTTGGTCTGCTGTGTGGAGAAGTTGTAAAGTAAAGGTATCTGAACCAGGAACTTCAATATTGTAAAGCGTAGTAGTATTACTTTCTTCGTTCGCTACGACCAATATTGGTTTACCGTTGGGGCTATCTGTTGCTGCAATAAACTGCAAACCTTCAGGAGCAATATCGCCTTCGGTACGAATGTACTGAGTAAATTCAGGTTCTGTGGGGTCGCTCAAATCGTAAACTAGTACACCACCACCAGCACGCTCTAAACCAATAAATCCGTATGGTTTACCGTCAATCATTCCTACAGTTACTGATTCGGGTTCAGCACCTTTATCATCGGAACGCTCGTCAAATTCTGCTGCAATTCCGTCGTTAGCATTGAAGAGTGTGGGAGTTTGTTCTGCGGTAATTTGAGCGATTTGGTCACCGCTGTCAAATACTAATTCACCTGCTTCATTCCAGATGGAGAAGGAGCGACCACCGTAGCTATAAATTTTATCTACATCACCATCCCCATCAGTATCGCCTAAAGTTGTAGTTGTTTTGAGACGACCAAGATTTTCATCTTCTTGCAAAGTTGAATCTTGTGCTAACAAAGCATCATCTAAAGTTAAATCTTTAACTCTTACTTCTTCGCTGAAACCATCGTAATCGCGAGCATCACCTTCGTTAGCTGTGATGTAGAAAGTTTCACCGTTTGCTTCAAAGCTAGCAATTGCATCTGGTTGATACAGTCCAAAGACGGGGTGATTCTGGATATTTATTCCACCGTCTCTATTACTTGCATCGAGTTCATTTCCTTCAAGGCTATGGTCTTTTTCACCCAAGGATAAAACATCTGTTACTGTTCCAGCATCAATATCAAGAACTGCAACAGCATTGTTTTCTTGTAGAGTTACAAATGCTGTTGAACTATCAGCAGAAACTGCAACGTATTCTGGTTCTAAGTCTTGAGCAACAGTAGCGTTAGGTCCAAAGATGCGAACACCTGCATCTATTAATGCTTGTTGTTCATCGTTGAACTCAGTAAAACCAGCAGAAGTTACATTCGCAGTACTTAAATTAGCAACTCCACCAGAAATATCAATAATACTGATAGAACCTTCTGGATCTACGTCGTAATCATCATTTGGTTCACCTTCATTAGCTACGATTACCTTAGTCCCATCGGGTGTAAAGGTAAGCATATCGGGAAGCGCACCAACTTCAACGGAATTTAGGAATTCACCATCAGTGTTGTAGAAAGCAACAATACCGTTATCTTGTGCGGTATCTGCTTCAACTGCTACAGCAACAATACCGTCGTTAACTGCAACGCTATTAGCACCACCACCTTCAAAATCACCAACAGAAGTTACATCAATTTCACCAAATCTAGTAGGGTTCTCTGGGTCGCTAATATCAATAATTTCAACGGTATCTCCAGTGGTTACAAATAAGCGCTCAGTTGTGGGGTCATAAGCAACAATTTCTGCACCATCTTCACTGGTAAAGGTACCAATCTGACTTAAATTAATTTTATCCATGCTCTCTTTAGAAAATGACAGACTTGCAACTAATGGGTCGTGGTCGCTCGCTCTTTGCGTAGTTTCCGCAAATTCAGAGTTTACCTGTAAGATATCAAACTCTACTTTATCCGCTAAATTATCACTAACTAAAATATGATCCAAGGATTGTGAATTACCTTGAAAAATAAAGCTGTAACGCTCGTTTTCATCAACGGTATTCGTCAGATTAGTTAAACTCTCATCCAAAGTTTCTACGGGAGAAACAAATTCAAACTCGTTTAAATCACCGAGTACAACTACGTTTGCATTGCTGTCTGCTGCTAATATTCCATCGACGTAATCCTTGACAGCATTAGCTTGTGCTTGACGCTCATCCAGACTTCCGTTAACAGTTACCTCTTCTTGTCGTGCTTCAAAAGGTTGTTCTAAACCTAAAATCGGAGCGCTACCACCTTTGGAAGAGAAATGATTGTTGACTACGGTTACTTGTTCACCATTGAAAGTAAATTTTGCAACTAATGGTAAGCGACTATCGAAAAAGGGATTGTCTTCATTGGTTTGCTGGTCGCTATCTTGAATCGATTCAACGGAACCATCTACTAAACCAACACGCTGGGGATTATAAAGGAAAGCAGTGCGAATATTACCAACTGGTTGACCACCACTAGTATCGTTACCGATAAAGGTATTATCAATAAAACTGTATGTCGGGCCACCTGCATCTGCAATTGCATCAGCTAGCTGTTGTAAAGTGTCATTGGCAGAAGTAATACCTGCATCGTCAGAACCGTTATTATCCTGAATTTCCTGCAAACCAATGATGTCAGGAGTCTTCAAATTATTAACAATTTGAGAAGCAATTGCATCAAATCTTCCATTTGCTACATCTTCATCCCCATCACTGTCGTTGGGGTCGAGATTTAAAACGTTATAGCTAGCAACTGTCAGTTTATCTGCACCACTTTCTATAGTTGTGGTTTCTGGTTGGAGAGTCGAAGGAGTGACGGTAAATTCCTCAGTTGGATAAATCTCGAAATTACCAAAACCATAACCAACAACCCCTGTCACATCTCCTAACTTCGCTCCCACATTGACTTCGGGAATATCAAATCCCGGTAAGATATCCGAATCTTCATCGATTTGGACTTTTTCAGGATTGAAATCATCGGGGCTGATATTGAGGGTACCTCTATCACTAATTCCAGTTGCATTTTCACCACTATTTACAACAGTAAAAATTTCCCCAAATCTATTAGTAGGAGCAATAGCGACTGCATCTTTTGCTGTCACCAGCATTCCTTCCAAAGACTCAAAGAAATCAATCCCGTCTGTATCGGGGTCAAAGCTGGTAAAAGCATCATCATCAATATTTTCAGTCGGAGGTACTCTACCACCATTACCAATTATTGTTGGTTCGGGAATAGCATCTACCTGATAAACTATAGTTACCTCAGGATTTCCACTAATTTGAGTTGTGGAAAGATTACCTGTATCTTCTCCACCTGGGAAAAATTCGCTAACTGTACCGCTGACTATTACATGATCGCTAACTTCAACTGTTGGATTAGAACCAGTGAAAACAAAAATCGCATCGGAAGTTGCATCGTTATTATCCCCTATAGCGTCTTGGAGATAAAAACCATTGCTATCGACTGCAGTAATGACACCTTGAGTGGTTACGGATTGACCTACAAGTGGTGATGTATGAGATTCTCCTTGGATTTCGTAGATTGGTGTAATTGAATTTCCATCCGAATCATCATCGGAATTATCATCATAATCATCTCCAGAAAAAGTTTGTGATGCGTTGATATCACCTTTAGTATTGCTACCATTAACAGCAACCCAACTAAAATCTGAATCTTCGCTACCTTCACCTTGTAATTGTAGAGAACTATCAGCAGGAGTTGAACCCGATTGAGAAACACCAATATCAGTGCTGGTCATTCCATCAGCTGGACCACCAACTGCAGTGAAACTTCCTTCGTAGCTCAGAAATTGCACTACATTATTATTGTTATCTACTAAAGCAATACCGTCTGGGGAACCGTTTTGAATTCCATTAGTAGGATAATCAACAGCAACTGTACCAAAACCATTACCTTGGTCGGAAATAGTACCGCTGAGATTTTCAGTATTATATACTGTTCCATTACTTCCGTTATAAAGAACAATTGACCAACCTGTTAGGTCAGTTCCAGCAGTTCCACCAATTTCGATAAATTCATTAGTGTCTGCACCAGAGTTATCGTAGTGAAACTCATTGATAAATACAGTCGCCACGGAAAGGTGTCTCCTCTTTAATATTTATACCAAAGGATGCAAAAATTTTTGAGTCACCCAAATGCTGTGACTCAGTTAGTACGTAGAAATCACACTGATTTACAAGTGATTTATTTCAATATCCATAAACCCTTTCGCAATCAAAAACTGCAAAGATACATTTTATTTTATGATTGTTACTAGCATCTTAGGATTAGTAATATTAAGTATCTATCTTGAGATAAAATTTAATCAGCCCTGTTGTTTTTCTGCTTCGGAAGTCGAATTAAGAGTATCTTCTTTAACATTACGAGTAGATTTTACAGAGCTAAGTAAAATCTTACTTATAGCAAGTCCACCACGAACGAATCCAGTTATCTGAGCCATAGTACTTGTTTGCTAGTTGATTATTCAAAGTATCTATTGATAATTCAAAAAATATCTTTTCAGAGTTTTTCCTGAATTATTAAATAAGGAAGTGTAGATTTTATGACCTTACCCTAAGATGCTACGAAAACAATATTAAGTAATAAAGCTGTTTAGATTAATGTTTGTTTAAATTAATCACTAATTGAATTTAATGGATATAAATTTAGTTATGGTGAGGTTATTAACTGCTTGCTAAAACAAGGAGATTAACAGGAAGCATAGAATAATCAAATTGGCTGAAAAAATAGTATGATAAAAACGGGAGCATCCCAATGCAGGAACAAATATTTGAACCAACACCCTAGAAGGGTGAGGCTATACAAACAAAGCCCACCTGCGTGGGCTATTAAGATTCTTAGCCCACGCAGGTGGGCTTTGTAGTATTAGCCCCAGACTTCTAGTCTGCGGGCTTTTTGCATAATCGAGATGCTCCCATAAAAACTTCAAGCTTGCTGGTTATCAAAACGTTAACGATTGATTAACTAATTCAAATCCTATGTCCTAGATAATCAAAAATGATGCTTATCTAATTATTTTTGAGCAAGTTAGATAGTATGATTGAAGTGAATTGAAACTAAATAATTAAAATTGTATCGTCGCTGTCTTGTTGTAGTTTATTAATCTCTCTTCAGCCATTCTCCTAATAATAGAATTTTCGCTGCACTTAACAATTACCTATTTTTGTGATTAGACAATATTCCCAACATAACCATAGGCTGAATTATTCCAATAATCCTAATCCGAATATTTATTATCAAAAGGTATTTAGTATCACAATTCAATATTATTTATTCAGCGAATTATCCCCAATAGATTAAGTTAGTAAATATCTGATTTATTATTAATTAAAAGCTAAATATCGTAGTGTTTAACACATTATAAAGTTGAAAATAAGAGATTATTAATTTTATATAAAGTAACTTTTTAATAAGTTAATTTAGACTTATTGAATGCTATGCTACTGATTGTATAAATTACTATCATAGGTGCAATTTAGTAGATGATTTATGAATATCAGTAATGTAAAAAAGCTTTGTTTAGCAGTTTTGAGATTTGAATTGATTAACTAGCCTTGCCATATTTTATAGTTACTCATCTGCTTTTATTTATTGCATAATATCTACCAAAATATCGGAACTTTTTTTTTACTGTTTTCAGTAATGCTATTTAGCTAATTATTCTGTTAGCATCAAAAGTGTTTGAGGTTGATGAAAAATAGCATCTCCATTTCTCATCTTTTCGTATCAGGGATAATATTTCAAATTAGTTTGGAATCGGCTTGGGTGAGACCGTTAAAAATATATTATTTCGGATTTTGGATAGGATTATGAATAGTTTAACTATTCCTAATTTCTGATAGAGACTAAACCTCTAATCGTCAATCCAAAGTCCAAAATTAAGTTGATTGACCGAAAAAATTTCTGTAGTCAAAATAAAATTAATGATTTTAGAGTTGGACTGAGATTCTTTGTATCGTGCAGTCTTTAAAACTGTCTATCTTAGCTTGGATAAACTACAGTCACTCAGTCGCTTGGTGCTGATTTAAATTAATCTACTTTTATTGCATTGTACATCTTCAACGGCTGATTTTATGCTGTCAATGGTACAAAGTGTCAACATTTTCTATATATATTATTGGATATAACAATGGATACTTTAAGCAATATCGAAGAAATAGATATTCAGAGATATTTTCAAGTTATAAAACGTCGTTGGTTACCTGCTTTAGGAATTTTTGCGCTAACAGTTACCGGAGCGACATTATACGCACTTTCTCTCGAACCTACTTATAAAGCAGAGGGAAGTGTAATGATTAAAAGCAATCGTACTTCTTCTCTGACAGGATTATCAGAAGATTTGGGACGATTAGAAGCTTTGACTCAAAATAATAATCCTTTGGATACCCAAACACGTATTGTGACATCGAATCCCGTTATCGAAGAAACAATTCGCGAGTTAAATTTAAGAGATGAAGAAGGTAAGCTGATACCGATTCCTGCTTTAGCTGGTGGATTAAATGTAGAAGGAATTAAAGGTAGCGATGTTTTATTAATTTCCTATAGCGACCAAAACCCAGAAAAATCAGCCAAGGTTGTTAATACAGTCATTAAAAATTATATTGAGCAAAATATAGAAGCAAATCAAAGAGAGGCTAAAACAGCACGTGAATTTCTCACAGGACAGATACCAAAAGCTGAAGAATCTGTAAGAAAACAAGAAGAGAGACTCCGACTGTTTAAAGAAAAACATCGAATTATTGCTTTAGAAGAAGAAGCTGATGCAGCGGTTGGAACAATTAATAAGTTAGAAGAACAAATTTCTCAAGTTCAAGCTCAACTAAATCATGTAACTGCACGTTTAGCAAATCTACGCTCTCAAGCTCAGATTGAACCGCAAAAAGCAGTTATATCGGCAGATTTGAGTCAAAGAAAAGAAGTACAGGAACTAATTAATCAGCTACAGGAAGCAGAAAGTAAATTAGCTCTAGAACAAACTCGTTTCAAACCAGAACATCCAACTATAGAATCTTTAAAGTTAAAAGTAGCTGCTTTGAGAAATCAGCTTGAAAGAACAACAGCGCAAATCTCAGGTAATGGACAACAGCTTCAACAGGAAAATTTACAGTTAGGAGAATTACGACAAAGTTTAGTTGCAGAAATCACCAGCGCTGCAGCAGAACAGGATGGATTACAACAGCAAATTGCTACACTCACAAATAAATATTATGCGTATAAGCAACGAGCCGATTTACTACCAGGATTAGAGCAGGAGCAACGGGAATTAGAGCGCAAACTTAAAGCAGCACAATCGACATACCAAACCCTGTTAACTAAAGACCAAGAAATTAACGTTGCAGAAAATCAAAAGATTCCTAATGCACGGGTTATTTCGGCAGCTTTAGTTCCAGACTCTCCTCAAGGACCGCGCAAACTTCTATTTATTATTGGTGGAGGTGCTGCTGGCTTACTGTTAGGGATAATAACTTGCTTTGGTCTAGACTTAATAGACCGCTCAATTAAGTCTGTCAAAGAGGCTAAAGAAGTTCTCAAATATACTTTACTCGGCGTGATTCCTGAGTTAGGTAAGCACCACAAACCTCAAGCTTCGATTGCAGGAAGCAATAGAGCTTTACCGAAATTAATTGAGAGAGATATACCTTACTTCCCTGTCGGGAATGCTTATCAGATATTACAAGCTAACTTAAAATTTCTGTGTTCCGATGCTCAACTCAGAAGTATTGTAGTCACAAGTTCGGTTACTAGAGAAGGAAAGTCGGAAGTTGCAGCTAATTTAGCGATTGCAATGGCTAGTGTGGGGAAAAAGGTATTACTCGTAGATGCAGATATGCGTCACCCGATTCAGCATCATACTTGGGGGTTAACAAATGCATTGGGTCTAAGCAATGTAATTATCGATAGAGTTAATATTGATGCTGCTGTACAAGAAGTAGCACCTAATTTAGATGTGCTTTGTTCTGGAGTATTACCTCCGAATCCTATGGCTTTAATAGATTCCCAGCGAATGGGAAAACTAGTCAGTAAATTTACTTCCAAGTATGATTTTGTCATATTTGACACTCCCGCCGTAGTCGGAACGGCTGATGCTGCGATATTGAATGAGCTTACCGATGGTATTTTGCTGGTTGTACGTCCTGGTCTTGTTGACTTGGATAGTGCAAATGCAGCTAGGGATTATTTAACTCAGTCAAATCAGAAGGTTTTAGGAATGGTTATTAATGGAGTGGATTTAAAGAGCGAACCAAAGAGTTATTTATATTACACCAAAGAAGCGATTGATTCAGCTACAAATGTAAACGAGAATTCACCGGTAAAAGAATCGATATTCAACAGAATGAAAAATAACCGAGAACAACATGAAAACAACTTGTCTAATAAATAATTATAATTATGCTAATTTTCTACCGGAAGCTGTTAACAGTGCTTTAAATCAAACTGTTAGTTTTGATGAAATAATCATTGTTGATGATGCTTCTACAGATAGTTCGGCAGAAGTTATTAATACGTTTACTAAGGAGACAAATGTTAAATCAGTTTTGAAGGAGAAAAATCAAGGACAGTTGTCTTCGTTTAATGAAGGATTTTTAGCTGCAACTGGAGATATTATTTTTTTTCTGGATGCAGATGATATATACGAAAACGAATATTTAGACAATGCATTGAAGTTTTATCAACGCTATCAGGAATGTGATTTTTTGTTTTGTGCTTATGAGAAATTTGGAGTAGCTGAAGGGATATTTCAAGAATATAAATATGACGTTGATTTAGGTTATTCCGTAATTAAAACTTTATGTGTTGGAGAATGGATTGGTTCTATTACTTCTACATTATCAATGCGTAGAGAAATCTTACAAAAAATTTTGCCTATTCCATATACAGAAGACTATCGAGTTCGAGCAGATGATTGTTTAATATGGGGTGCTTCTGTAGTCGGAGCGAAAAAATTTTATATGTCTCGTTCATCTGTATTGTACAGAATACATAAAAATAATAATTTCTACAATGATAAATCTTTAGATATAAATACCAGTTTTGAATATCAGAGATTGTTCAAGCGTTCAACACTTTTAAACTATATTAGTCAGAAAAATTCTATTAGCATACCATTATTTTTAGCTTATACATCTCTCCAAGAGTTAAAAACTATTTCTTGTCCCACCAAGAAAGATTTTGCAATTTATTTGAAAATAATATTCTTACTAGAATCTAATCTTTATTGGAAAATCAAAGGAATATTTCTACTAGGTATTTACTTCTGTAGATTATTAATTACCAGAAAACTGGCTTGATTATTAATTGATAACTGTTCACTGTTCACTGTTCCCCGTTCCCTAAATGCTGAGAAAATTAAAAGTTAAAAATCTATCACAATTTAAATCTCATACCAAAATGCGTAAGATTCTCAGCAATACAGGGTGGTTGTTCGGGGATAGAATTCTCCGTATGGGTGCTGGTTTGCTTGTGGGTGTTTGGGTAGCACGTTATTTGGGAACCAAAGATTACGGTCTTTTTAATTATGCTATGGCTTTCATCAGCTTATTTACACCTATTTTTACTTTAGGTTTAGATGATGTAGTTATACGTCAACTAGTTAAAGAATCTTCTGATAAAAAAGAGGTTTTAGGAACCACTTTTGCTTTAAAGTTTATAGGTGGGATTATTTCGGTTTTATTAGCAGTTGGATGTGCATTATTATTAGGAGGAAAAAACATATTCGCTATATGGCTGATAGGAATATTGGCCATGACTGGAGTTTTCCGAACTGCTGATACTATCGACCTGTGGTTTCAATCTCAGGTGCAGTCAAAATATACTGTGATTGCGAAAAATATTGGTTATCTACTCAGTATTTTATTAAAAGTAGGATTGATTTTAAATAAAGCACCGTTAATTGCATTCGCTTGGGCAACTTTAGC
>CAKZYM010000713.1 GCA_937884685.1 uncultured Calothrix sp. | reverse complement strand
GGAACGAAGATTGGAATTGTTAGCAAAAAACATCCTTTTACCCGCACTAAACTGTAGAGTCATCCTGTTGTGTTCCGTTAAATCGGATGCAACCGTAGCTTCTGGATAAGCTGTACCAATACTGAATTCAGCACAATCAAATAGATATTCAGCAAGGGTATTTTCAAGTCTCTCCTGGATTCCTGTATTTTGTTTGGTTTTTGTATCGAAGTGATTGAGTATTAGAGCCATCTTGAAGGAGAATAAAGTCGAAGTAGTTTTAATGGCATATAGAAAAATTAATCATACTAACTCTTAATTTTTTAAGTTATAAATTGGTTTATTTTTCAAGCGTTTATAAAAAATAGATATTAAAAGTTAATAGTTTGTTAAGAACGAAGCTTAAAAAATGTTTTAAAATTAAAACTAGTAATTTATAATTTTGAGGGACTACAAATGAATAAAAAAGTAACTCCTAGCATTAACCAACTTTCTTATGGAATGACTCCAGAAGAACTTATAAGTGAAGGTTATGTAGATATAGATTATTTTGATGGTACAGATTTAGAAGAAATAAAAAAGGATGTTAAGGAAATGGAACGAATAGCTAGAGAATCTGAAAAGTCAAATCATAAGCGTATAATGTTCTAAGAAAGATAATCTCGAACTTTGAAGTTTAGAATAAGGTTAATGGTATTGTATATCTTTAGTTACTTGAACTATTCATTATAATATCCTCTAAAAAGTAATTTATTACTTGGCTTCAAATACCTAATTTACATACCATTAGCCTTTATATTTCGTTGACCATTTACAAGCAGCGAAAAATAAAGTTGTAAACTGTTTGGATGTAAAGCTATTGGTTAATAATAAACCGTAAACAATAAAGTTTGAAACTGTCACATTAATTATTAGCTCAAAACCAGAAGAGTTTTTACTAAAAAACGATTAATAAATCTCAAAAGTTATATTTCAAGATTCTTTCTCCAAATCAGACCCCGATTCCTATATGTGACAGTTAGTTTATAACTTTACGACCTAATTTACGATTTTACGTCTTAGTTTACAACTTTATTGTTTGGGTTCAATTAGCAAACTTACGTTCTTGAGGTGGAGTAGCCCAAATGACACAGTGTCCTGACTTCGCTTTACGTCCGTACTGAGATAAAATTACACCTAACCTTTGAGCATCCCTAACGCATTCTCCATTATCTAAATAGCCGCGATTCCAATCAATTAAATTCCTAGCAAACTTACCTTCCCTTGATATAGCCCATTTCATTGCCTCCAGTTCATCCCAGGTCAAAGTATTTGCCTGTACCCGTGTGTAGCCACCACTTAATGTCCCAGCAATCCAAGGTGGCATTAAAATTCCCATAATCGTTCCGATTCCCAAAGTGAAAAACAATAATAGTCCCGCAGGAATAACAGAAGTTAAAAGTTTTCTGCTTTCTGTAAACTGTGCTTTGCGAATCAGAGCGTGAGCGGCTCTATTAATCGCAACTTTTTGACGCTCCACCGCAACTTGTTCCACTATTTCCAAATTTTTGGCTAAGTCGCGATTCCAGGTTTTGAACAGCAGTCGTAAATTTTTAGGTGCATCTTCTAGCATTACTTCTAATTGTCCGGTAGCAATCAGTACTAGAAATAAAGGGTCATCTTGGGATAATCCATAACTCATTGCAAAATCCAGGACTCGCTTTTTAAATTCTTCGCTCTTACCTTCCAAAGCTTCAGCAAGTAATTTATCAGAAGCCTGGGATAAATCTGAAGTTTTAGTTTTAGATATTTTCTTCTCTGAACTATCGGATATATCCGCTTGATTTAATTGACTCATTTTACTAAATTTGTAAGAGCAAGAGCTTCGTGAGCTTTGTTCAGAAATTTTTTAACTCGCTGCCTTGATACTACTTTTATTTCATAATTTGTTAGCGATTCAAAGAAAGTCATTCCGTATCTATCAATAATATTTCGTTCCCAGTAGGGAAACTTAGGAAAGTCCATTATGATAAAATCGTGGTCATTTCTGGCTGCGATAAACTCTGGCATATTTTCTATGTAACTCCAGTCATCACATAACCCCATATTCTTAACAAATACATGAGTCATTTGATTTCCTAAATCTTTTAAAGATTGTAAGAAAAAATCGACAGAATCTATACCTCCGGTACAAACAAACCATTTAACAAAACTAATTGAATTTTCTGCTCCCAAATCAATCAAATTATTGCTAACTATCCAGTTAGTTACATTTGAATAAACCTGAGCCGGTAAGTTTACAATTACTGATTTTTCAAATGCTTTCTCAAAAATAAAATCTGCTTTTTGAGCAAGATTTTCATCATCGCTGAAAAATGCCAAATCTACATCTTGATAAATTCTAGCAATATCCTGATTGCTTGTATCTGCATCTATTATCGCCATATTTAATCCAACAAAATTACAATATTCTATCAACGTTCTGCTAAATAATGACTTTCCCGCACCACCTTTTTCACCATCAACTATATGGATAGTGTTGAATGATTCAATTAATTCTTCTCGGTTATCGTATTCATAATTTTCTTTACTTGATATTGGTACTTTATCCGCATGTTGATTATCTTCACTCGAAAAATCTTCTTCATGCTCTAAAATTTCTGAAAAATTATTACGAACATCTTCTTGATATAAAGCTTGGTTTACAATACTTTTACTATCTACTTCATCAGAAACAAAATTATCACTAAGTTCAGTTTCCCAATCTTCAATAAAATTAGTTTTATCATCAGTTTTTAACTCATTATATAAAGTTGATTCGGTATCTATATTATTTTCTGAGTTGTTAGCAAAAGAATTATTATTACCATCAAGTAAAGATTCACCAGTTTGTGGTTGATTATCTTGTAAATCATCTGTTTTCTTTTTGTTATTACCTTTTTTCTTTTTATATCGTTTAGCAACCATAATTAAAGCTCCTATGAAAAATGTAAGTTTTCAAGAAAATAAATGCTGAGACAGTAGATACAGAAATATCCTGATTAGATGATTACAAAAAATTATTCAAACCTGTATCATCGTAATTATTTTCACCAGCTTGAATACGAAGTTCATTCAGGGTAGATGTATTGACTGGAGAATTTACACTTCTCTGTTTAATTTGCTCCTGAGTAACTTCTGTAAATCGCGACTGTACAGAAGAAACATCTTCTAAACCTGCTAACTCTAAAATATCTTTCGCTTGTTTTCTCAAAGCCTGAACTGCATCGATTGCAACAGAACGTAACTGCTGTGAACTACAGTCTATTGATAGGGAATAGGGAAGCCAAAATGACCTAACTGCTAATAGCACCATCTCGGTTTTACCCATAATGCGATTATCTTGAATGTATTTCATCAACTGTACGTCTGACTTATTGCGTGGTTGATACCTCCAGCGGAAATCTATTTGTGAGGACATCAGAAATCACCTCCTCTTATCCCGACAGATTGATACCGTTTCTCAACAACTTGTGAAAAGTACAAGAATAGACTGTAAACGTCCGCCAATCTGCCCAACAAAGAAAATTGGTCTACTTGTTTGGGAATGTTTGCACCCACTCCCCACAAACAAGACTTTCCACGATAGTGTAAGTTCAATTCCTTTTTCATATAATCTGCCGTACCTCCACAGAATAATATTTCATCAACTTGACGGGGAATCACCTGAGATAACCAACTTGTAAGGGCAGCGCTATACTCGCTTCTGGCTAGCTTTATCGCTCTTTGAATTTGTTGTAACTCTTGCTGTTTGTTAGCATTTCCCGTGCTTCTTAATAACTGTAGTAAGGGAACGGGTGATAATTCACTTCCTGCTGCTACAATCGCTGGAGCAAGTTGAGAAGGTGTTTGTCCTGAAGTTTTGGCTACGACTCGCTCCAAAAGCCGAATCATCCCCAAATCGGAAGTCTTGCCATCAGCTGCAACTACACCTCTATCGCTGATTAATACAGAAGCATTTCTGTAACCTATCATCGCCAAAGCAACTACTTTCCTTTTAAGCGCTTCTCCTACTCTTTTTTGGTAGGCCAAATATATTCCTGCTCCTTCCGGCAAACATTTAAACTCTATTAACTTCACCCGCATTGGTCCCGTCGGCGTTATGTAGTTAGCAAGTACTGCTTTAAGTTGCTCTCCTAAACTTTCTTTATTTTCCAGTTCACCTGGTGGAAGCAAACAAGCAAGTGACAGTTGAAAGTTACAACCTAACCTGAGCTTTTGTGACGCAACCCAAACAGCGGTAGCAGTTTTAGCTATTGCTCGTTCGTACTTTAATTCTTTCAAGCCAGCGTTCGCATAATATTTTTTTAGGGCTAAATAACCGACTGCAAAAGTTTCGCCATTGATATTTACCCATGCAATATTTTCTGGAGAAGTTGCACCTAAAATTTCTTTTGCAGAAGTAACTGATTCTAAGGGTACTTTTATCACCTCTGGTTCCATAATTAACGATGCCGGTATTTTTTTGTCAAAGGTATAGTAAATTGCTTTTGTAGCACTTCCTCCAAAATCTAAAGCCAATATTAATAGGGGCAAATCTTGAGTGTTTCTGCTCATAAGTATTGAAGAAATTCAATTATATTTTTAGGATTCGTAGCGATAGTTAGTAGCAAATACTAAAGCATATTTAGAGTAAACTAAAAATTTTCTCAGTCCGATTTATTTTTTGATAATAATACTCATCTTCATTATTTTGGTTTGTGGAATATTTGAAGGAATTTGAAGGTAAATGAAGGTGAAATATTAGAAAACTTTATTGTATTTTTAGTCCGGTGCGGTCAAATATTTCCTTCAGAATCCTTCACTAAGTTTCTCACTGTCAAATACATTTATAAATCCTCTAAGAACTTCTATACAAGGGTTTAGACAAATTTATGGTTCAAAAATCATGCTCCGTTTTTGATTTATCAGATTCAAAGATTTCTCTTTATTACTTGAATTCATACGAAATATTGCAGCCACTAGTTTTAAACCAAATGTGAACTCACTACACAATTTAATAATTTCCGCCATGCAAATAAGATTATTCGATTCCCAAAATATTGAAAAAATTTGATTCAAATAAATTTTAGAATTGTCTATTAATTTTACTTATGGCTTTATCGAATATAACTAATAATAAATTACTCTTCATCATCATTGATATTTCCATAATCAAGGAGTATTTAATTCCTTCAAATTCCTTCTTCATTAATAACGAATAAATATTAAAAGCTGCAATACGACGAAAGAGAGATTCTTGATATAAGGCTATTAACACTAAAATTATCGGTATTATTAGTTTCAACTTTTAATCATATACAGAGGGGATGACTAAAAGCCTATAAAGCTTGATAAAACTTGGCTACAGGGATAAAGTTATTTTTTTATATATGTATAATTACATAATAAATATATTTTCAAGCAATTATTAGTACATTAAAACAATAATCGGTCAAGCAATTACACACAAATACAATTAAAATTAATCACATTAAAATATGAGAAGTGAATAAAGTTAAAGAAATAACATTTGGGTAAAATTCTGATAATTAAGTTATGGTATTACTGAAATCCTAAAGATTATAGGTATTAAAAATTTTCAAAACTTACGTAAGAAAACTTTTTGATTTAGTAGTCAAAAATAAAGCAAAACAATATTGGCAATAAATCATGCCACTAGCTATCTGTAGAATCCAAAAAATAAAAAACTGGGGAATGCTAACAGGTAATGAAGCACATACTGCTAGGGAGAGAGAAACGCCAAATGCTAATCCGGAAGTAACTAATATAAGAATCATTGGTGATTCCTCATATCAAGATTTAGCAACCTTGGTAAGGGAAAAAATTGGTTCGCAGAAAATCCGTTCAAATGCTGTGCTTGCAGTAGAAATGTTACTTAGTGCAAG
>CAKZYM010000712.1 GCA_937884685.1 uncultured Calothrix sp. | reverse complement strand
CATTATGATAATCAAATATTGCCTTATGATTTCTATTTTGTTCATAAAGAGTATCTCCTAATCTTCTGTATGCAATATCGTATTTTGGTTTAATTTGGATTGCTTGACGATAAGCAGCAATCGCTTCATCAAATTTCTTTTGCTTGCTCAGAGCATCTCCCAATTTTCTGTAAGCATAAGCATTCCCAGGTTGCGATCGCAAAACTTTTTGCCAAATAACTTCAGCTTGTGGATATCTACCAGCCTCTAATGCTTTATCACCTTGTTCCATTAACTCTTTAATAGATTGAGCTAATGCAATTTGGGTTGTTAGAATTAAAGACAAAATAGATAAAACAGAAATTGATATATTTTTATTCATAATTAGTTTAATATGTATTTACATACTTCAGATTAATCCAATCAAAATAATTTAGAAATAATCGGCAATTATTTTAGATACAATTTAATTAGCTGTTTAAATACTATTTTGGACATAAGTATCCCATGAAACATATGTAACCACAGCTTAAATTTTGCATATATTTCATAAATATCAAAGTAGTTTAAATACAATTTAAGATAAATATTTAAATGTAAAGGAAAGGCATCTCATCAGTCTTAAAAAGACCTTTTCTCAAACAGTTAAAATACTCAAACTAATTGATGATAAAACTCAGAATAGTGGGATTAACAGAAAATTGTATGATTTATGGGTATTAAGTACAGTAGAAGGTACGCTGATACCATTTCTTAATAAAGATGCGCCGAATTTAGCCCACGCAGGTGGGCTTTGTTTGAGTAGCCCTACTCTTCCAGAGTAAGGGCGATTTAGGCAATTTAGCGCAGCCTCATACAGAATTGCTATGAGATGCAAATACATGGAGGCACAGAAATTTCCTTACAGAAATTTATTTTTTACCGCCTCTCATACTCATAAAGTAGATTATCATATCCAAATAATTGATTTATCTAGCTACCCGTGTCTAGTTCAGCTAAAACTTTTCCTGCTTGGGCATTTTTCTCTTTGTTGAGTAACGTCATACTTCTACTTGCGGTAATTTTGCTGATTGGAAAACAGCAGAATTTTGCCGCTTTTTTCGGTAATGCTTTTTCTCCGAGTCCCGAACCGATTCCTGCTACTCAAGCTCAACAGGTCGCTACCCCTCAACTGGGTAAACGTCATAAACTCGACTATCAAAAATGGGTGAATATTCTCAAACAGGAGGCTGAAGTTGTAGCAGAGAAGAAACCCCGAAATTTAACTATCATGGCTGGAGATTCTCTGAGTTTATGGTTCCCCTCGGAGTTATTACCAGATAATAAAACCTGGTTAAATCAAGGAATCTCTGGAGAAAAAACTGCTGGTTTATTAAAAAGATTAAATTTATTTGATAAAACAACACCGGAAAGCATTTTTGTGATGGTAGGCATTAATGATTTAATTGCAGGTGTGAATGACGCAACAATTTTAGAAAATCAACGGCAGATATTAAATTATTTACGTGAAAAGCATCCCAAATCAAAAATAGTAGTACAGTCAATTTTGCCCCATCAAGGAGAACAAGCAACTTGGGAAGGAAAAGAAAAACTCCTAGCAATACCTAATAGTCGCATTCGCAACTTAAATCAACAGTTGCGAACCATAGCAGCAAAAGAAGACGTAAAATACTTAAACCTATATCCTTTATTTGCCGATAAACAAGGAAATCTCCGTTCAAAATTTACCACTGATGGATTACATCTTAATCCAAACGGTTATTTAGTATGGAGTTCTGCTTTACAGTTAACAGTGAGCAGTGAACAGTGAGCAGTTAACAGTCAACAATTAATGGTGAAGAGTGAAAAGTGAAGGTTAAAAAAACCGATTATCCACACTCCACGAGCGAACAACTGATAACTGTTAACTGAAGATCCACACCCTACCCTATGGGAACACCTGTCGGTGAACGGGTGAACAACTGATAACTTTTCACTGCTCACTGATAACTGATAACTGATAACTGATAACTGATTTATTATGGATACAAAAGCTTTTAAGCGTGCATTACAACATTCCGAAAATTACCATCGTCGGGGATTTGGACATAAGGAAGAGGTAGCTACTCAGCTACATTCGGAATATCAAAGTGGTTTAATTCAAAAGATTCGAGATAATAATTATACTTTAACTCGTGGCGATGTTACTATTCGTTTGGCAGAAGCTTTTGGTTTTTGTTGGGGTGTTGAACGTGCTGTAGCAATGGCTTATGAAACCCGCAAGCATTTCCCATCGGAAAAAATTTGGATTACTAATGAAATTATTCACAACCCGTCTGTAAATCAGCGTTTGCGAGAAATGCAGGTTGGGTTTATTTCCATGGAAGCTGGCCAAAAAGACTTTTCTGTGGTTGGTTCTGGAGATGTGGTAATTCTACCTGCTTTCGGCGCAAGCGTTCAAGAAATGCAGCTACTGTCGGATAAAGGCTGTAAAATTGTTGATACAACTTGTCCTTGGGTTTCTAAGGTTTGGAATACGGTTGAAAAACATAAAAAAGTTGACTGTACTTCTATCATTCACGGTAAGTATAAACATGAAGAAACCGTTGCAACTAGTTCGTTTGCTGGAAAATATCTGATTGTTCTCAATTTACAAGAAGCGGAATATGTTGCAGATTATATTCTCCATGGTGGCAGTAAAGAAGAATTTCTAACTAAATTTAGTAAAGCTTGTTCGGAAGGATTTAATCCCGATACCGATTTAGAAAAAGTTGGGATTGCGAATCAAACTACAATGCTCAAAGGAGAAACCGAGCAGATTGGTAAGCTTTTTGAGCGGACTATGATGAAAAAATATAGTCCAACTGAATTAAATCAGCATTTTCAAAGCTTTAACACCATCTGTGATGCTACTCAAGAAAGACAAGATGCAATGTTGGAGTTGGTGGAAGAAAAACTTGACTTTATGGTGGTGATTGGTGGTTTCAATTCATCAAACACTGCTCATTTGCAGGAAATTTCAGAGGAAAGAAAAATACCTTCCTACCATGTTGATAGCGTGGAAAGAATTTTATCAGAAAATAGCATCGAACATCGCCACTTAAATGGCAATATCGAAATATCTGAGAAATGGCTACCAGATGGGAATATTATTGTCGGAATTACTTCCGGTGCTTCTACACCGGATAAAGTGGTTGAGGATGTAATCAATAAGATTTTTGAGTTAAAGCAAGCAGCAGCAGTCGTTTAAAACCTATTCCGTAGTACTTTGTCCCATTAGTTTTGACAGTTTGTAGAGACGTAACACTCCGACCCGTTCCTACAAACCGTCGGAATTAATTAAACTCACTAATAGAACTATAAAGAAAATTTTTTTTCTTTCACAGGGGAACATACCTTATCTAGCAACTGTCATCCACTGTGAAAAGAATTACATTCCCGAATTTTGAGTAAAAATTTTACTTCTCTAATTTATTTAATTTGTCATAAATACTAGCGGAAATTTTGATATGAGACTGAAGACAATTAAGGATATCAATATTCTAATTTCTGTTTGATTAATACACCATACACAGGGTAAAAAATCACTATTTATGAATGTGACAATTACGCAATTGGCTGAGTATTTCTTGAAGTATCCGTCTTGCAACTGTTCTACAGTCGATGCGGATGCACGCCACTTTTTCTCTGAATAACTCAATAAATAAGCCATTGTTAAACTCTGACCAGATAAATTAAGAAAACTAATTAATGAGGTTAAGCGTCACTAATGCTGTATGATAATTAACACTAATAGCAAAGTTACTTCTGAAGACAAATTTTCAATTGTAGCATAAACTCATTGATTTATCACCGTAAAAACTAGTAAATTAATAGAAGCTAACTGCTATTCCTAGCCAAAATTTAGGTATATAAAGACTATTCCTCTCTCAACTAAGGTCTGGGTCAGAGTGGGGAATTATCCTCGTATGTCTAAGTATCTATTCAAATCAAAAAGGTTATGGATTATGATGAGGATGACTAATAAATTAGTACTTGCAACTTCTTGTTTAGTGATATTTTCTGCTGTAGCTGTGAAGCCAGTAAGTGCTGTCGATAATGATTTATCAGAGCAATTGATAGCACAGTCGTCTTTCAATGATGAACCAATTATTGAAGACAAGGCTGAGACCAGGGAGGAAAATGCACCTAATTCTGGGGGTAGAACAAGTTCAGATGAATCTTGGATAATGCCTATTCTATGGGGATTGGGCGGATATATGATTGGTAGTCTTGTAGGAACAAACAAGACTTACACGAAGATGAACAAAGGTCGTTGAATTAGTGTTTATGTTTATCTGCCTCGAACGATATTTTTCTAACTTCTGAAAGTGTGCTTCTCTTCAAATAACTCGGCTCTAATTGTGAATTCCTACAAAGATTCACTGGTGGACTATTTTCACTCTGTCCACCATTAATCAGATTAACAGTGAACAGTGAGCAGTCATCAGTTAATACTTGTCAACTCTTAACTCTTAACTCTCAACTCCTAACTCTTAACCCTTAGAGTTTTGGTATCTCTGTGCCAAATAATGTTGAGTACATCAAACGGTAAATGTCTGTATTGTCTACGTTACTAGGTAATCTATCTGCATTCAATCCGTGTGATTTAGCGATTATTGAACCAGTAAAATCATCTGAACCTCCCCAAGCAATTGCAAAGGGATAATTGTTTCCTTGTTTATCTGGGCCGGACACAAAAGGTAGTGTCGCGGTTCCATCTTTACCATCCCAGGGTGCGCCATTTCTTCCTTTTTCTGGTAAAGGTTTATCTAAGGGAAACTTTTCTGTGGTACCTCCAATTACTTCTAATCCCCCAGCATCACTATCGGCAGCAGTAATCAATAATGTGTTAGGATTTTTATCGATAAATTCTAACGCTACACCAACTGCATCATCGGCTCGTTTGACTGCTTCTATACAGCCTTTCGCATTATTGTAGTTGCAAAAATTATCGCTTCCTTCTTCTTCTAAAACAATAAAAAATCCCTCTTTATTTTTAGATGCTATTTTTAAAGTTGCTTGTAGCATCTGAGAGACTGTAGGAGCATCGGAAGCATATAATGGCAAGTTTTTCTCTTTTAAATATTCTTCTGTTTGGTCGTTGTAAGTATCAGTTGCTGCGAATATTCCTAATACTTTTTTAGTGTCTGGGGGTAGATTTAAAAGTTCGTCACGCGTATAAATTACTGTATAACCCTTTTCTTTTGCTAGTTCAATTAGATTGATGTTATCTTGTCGTTTGCTTTCTTCAGCTTTAGCATACTTCCCAGGGGTACCTTCGGGTAGATAGTATATTTCACCACCACCTAAAATTACATCGACACCAGACTCTACTATTTGTTTGGTGATTTCTTCAAATTCCCGACGAGTCTTGGTTTTAGCAACAAATGCACCTGTTCCGGGTTCGGGTATGATACCGGAATTGATAATTGCTGTGGCTTTACCCGCTGCTACAGCTTCTTGCATAATAGTTTGTGGTTTACCGGAAGCTGCAATTATGGGTTTTCCGTTTTCATCTAAGCCAAAAGAATCGTTATTAACTTTAACTCCCGTAGCGTGAATTACAGCACCTGCATTGGAAGTACCCGTAAGCTGATTTTTCAAATGTCCCCGATAGACACCTGAGTTAGACATTTTATCCCAATTCAAATCACTATCCGGGCCATAATTTAGCATTCGTGCTGCACCCCAATGCGATGGACTGGTACCATCTGGATGGATAAATATTACGTTTCCTTGGCTACTTGGATTTGCGGTAGTTTGATTGGATGTTGAATTATTGCATCCAGCTAAAGCTATTATTACCAAGGTTGTTAAACCAATTATTGTTCTGCTATTTTGCAACATGGGTTTCTAAATTCTCAATATATCTAATTCTGATATATGTATGGCTTTTATGATGTCAAGTCTAGATGGATACATTAAGGTGTTGGAATTGAGAATATAAAATCTATTCATGATTACTATTTTTCCCCTCTATAATTACTTACCTCTTTTTCCTCTTTCTTCTCCGCGTTCTCTGCGGTTTTTTTATCAGTAATTTTCTACCAGGAAGGGAGCAAAAGGTTTGTACAAATTAAGAACTAACTGTGTAATTTTATTTAGTGAAAAAATTAAAAAATAGTAAATATTACCAGTATTTTTATCGTATATCCGGAATTAATTAGCGATAAACGTATACATTATTGTATTTTACAAGTATTTTTGACTATGTTGATTACACAGGGTCTTGCAGGCAAAATTACTGAAGAAGTTATCAAAAGCTTGGTTGGCATTTTTATCGGAGAAGGTTGGGATAAACTATCGAAGCTCGGATATATCTTGGATAAAAAGGCTCAGCAGATGTTATTTGATGCATCGCATAAGTATATTAGAAACTATACCGAGCGTCATGGTAGTCTGAAAGTCTTAGGTATGCAAGAACCTGTGGAGCTTGAAAAAGTTTATACCAATGTACGCTTTCTAGAAAAAATAAATATCCGTCAGTTTGAATCTATTCAAAATCTCGAACAAGCTTATCGACAAAGTAGCAGTTTTAACTCAAAAAATACTTTGGATTCTAACGGACTTCAAGTTGCTAATGAAAAACAATATTTAATGGTTTTAGGTGGCCCAGGAGTTGGCAAGTCTACGTTTTTACGTAAAATGGGACTCGAAGCACTCAAAGGAAATAAAGGAGGATACATTCATGAATCTATTCCAGTTTTTATTGATTTAAAAAGATTTGAGACAAAAGAAGAAATTAATACAAAGCAAGCAATTGTTGAAGAATTTAGTATTTGTGGTTTTCCTGATGCACAAACAGCTACAGAAAGATTACTCAAGTCAGGAAAGCTATTAATTATATTAGATGGTTTGGATGAGGTTCGAGGAAAAGTTGTTAATGATGTAATTAGCCACATTCACAATTTTTGCGATAAATATGACAAGAATCGCTTCATTATTTCTTGTCGAACTGCTGCTTATAATCATAATTTTTATCGCTTTACTGATGTTGCAATGGCAGAGTTTTGCGATGCTCAAATTAAGCAATTTATTTATAATTGGTTCCAGTCAGAAACTGATAGAAAAATGGATACTGGGGCTAAATGCTGGGAATTATTACAAAAGCCAGAAAATGCAGGAGCAAAAGAATTAGCTAATACCCCTTTACTGTTGACTTTGCTCTGCTTGATTTATGACAGTTCCCAAAATTTTCCTAATAACCGTAGTTTCTTATATAAAAAATCCTTGAGGCTATTTTTAGAAGAATGGGCCGCTGAAAATAGAATTATGCGAGAAGCTATTTACGAAGGATTAAATACAGAGTTCCAAGAAATATTACTATCTAAAATCGCTCATTCTGGCTTTGAAATTGACCAACTATTTTTTGGTCAGCGAGATATTGTTGATGAAATTAGATTTTTTTTGCAGGATAATCTTAATGCACCAAAGCACCTTGATGGAGAAAAAGTTTTAACTGCTATTGCAATTCACCAAGGAATTTTAGTTGAACGGGCTGAAGATGTATTTTCGTTTTCCCATTTAACGCTACAAGAATATTTAACAGCGCAATATATTGTAGATAATTATCAAATTGAAAAACTAGTAAATCAGCATCTTACAGATAAACGTTGGCACGAAGTATTTCAATTAGTCGCAGGTTTGATGCGCGGTGGAGTAGATAATTTACTGCTAATGATGGAAGCGAAAGCACAAACTTATGTGAATAGCTCAAAGTTACAGGGTCTACTAAAATGGGCGGAAGAAGCGACTACAGATACTTCGGAAGATTATAATTTAAGTGCAAAACGTGCAACAGCATTGTTTTTAGCTATTGCAAGAGATAGCGTCTTAGATTTAGTGACGCTTTTAAGTCCAGAACTTTCAACTCTAATGGAATTAACCTGCGCTTTAAAGTTTGCTCGTGCGGTTAATTATCCTCGTGGTAAAAATAGTACAAGTCGTGCTTTATCAAATGCTTTTTCTCGTACTGTGGTCAAACAGCTAGACGATTTTAGAATATTTAAACATGTGGAATTTAAAACTGTAATAACAAGTTTAAACAAAATTAAACATCAAGCTCCCAGAAGTTACGAACCTCACAGAGCGCATAAAGGATTTAACAATCGGGTTTCTAATATATGGTTTAATTCTTTAAAACTGAATTCCGATTTAGTTAATTTGTCTGATGAAGAATTGGAATCTCTAGATAATTTTATTTATATTAATTTGTTGATAGTACGCTGTAAACAAGCAGCAGTTAGAATATCTACTAAGACTTGGCAAGATATTGAAAATCGAATGTTATTGGTGGA
>CAKZYM010000711.1 GCA_937884685.1 uncultured Calothrix sp. | reverse complement strand
ATTGAAATGCCAAAATCTGACAAAATAAATTATTCAAATCCCAGCGGTTTTCCTGAGTTTTTACCGGGTGAAAAGCGCTTAGAGTCTTATTTAATGGATACTATCCGTAAAGTATATGAAAGTTACGGATTTACGCCGATTGAAACTCCTGCTGTGGAACGTTTGGAGGTTCTGCAAGCGAAGGGGAATCAAGGTGATAATATTGTCTACGGTATTAGTCCGATTTTGCCGCCGAATAAACAAGCTGAAAAAGAAGAATCTGGTAAAAGTAAATCGGATGATAATAATTCGGAAGCTAGAGCTTTAAAGTTTGACCAAACTGTTCCTTTAGCTGCTTATATTGCCCGAAATTTAAATAATTTGACTTTTCCTTTTGCTCGCTATCAAATGGATGTTGTATTTCGTGGAGAAAGAGCAAAAGATGGACGTTTTCGTCAGTTTCGTCAGTGCGATATTGATGTTATCGCTCGTCGAGAATTGAGCTTGCTTTATGATGCTCAAATGCCTGCTATAATTTCGGAGATATTTGAAGCTGTTAATATTGGCGATTTTCTGATTAGAATTAATAACCGTAAGGTTTTAACTGGTTTCTTTCAGTCAGTTGGTGTGGTTGAAGAAAAAATTAAAACCTGTGTGGGAATAATTGATAATTTAGAGAAAATTGGCGAAGCTAAGGTTATTAAGGAACTAGAAAAAGAAGATATTTCTTTAGAGCAAACTGAAAAAATTATTGAATTTGTAAATATTAAAGGTTCTGTAGATGAGGTTTTGGGTAAGCTGAATAATCTAGCGGAAAGTATGACAGAGACCGAGCAATTTAAGCTTGGTGTAAGTGAATTAGAAACTGTTATTTCCGGAGTCCGCGATTTAGGAGTTGCTGATAATCGCTACTGCATTGATTTATCAATTGCTCGCGGTTTGGATTATTATACCGGGACGGTTTACGAAACAACTTTATTAGGACATGAAGCGTTAGGAAGTATATGTTCTGGTGGAAGATATGAGGAGTTAGTAGGGACATTCTTAGGTGAAAAAATGCCTGGAGTTGGTATTTCTATCGGTTTAACTCGGTTAATGAGTAGATTATTAAAAGCCGACATTCTCAATAGTTTATCCGCGACACCAGCACAGGTAATGGTGGCAAATTTACAAGCTGATTTGATGCCACTTTATTTAAAAGTTTCTCAGCAATTGCGTCAAGCAGGAGTTAATGTAATTACTAGTTTTGATAAACGCGGTTTGGGTAAGCAGTTTCAATCGGCTGATAAACAAGGGATTCAATTTTGTGTAATTATTGGTGCTGATGAAGCAGAAGCTAATAAATCAAGTTTGAAAGATTTGAAATCCGGGGAACAGACAGAAGTTTCGTTGGATAAATTAGCTGAAGAAATCAAGCGGAGATTAAATTGATAATTGTAGTGGGAGCATCTTGCTCCCTATTTTCAAAAATTAGCAATATACTTCCTATCTATAATAATTAGCAAAACCACAATGACAATTAAAGAAGATTGGGGTGGAGACGGTAGAGGAAGAATGAATTTGTCGGGAAGAAGTACGGCAATTTCTTCAGAATGTAAACCTCGTCAATATCAATTATTTGATACGAATAAAATATCAGAAACGGAATGGCAAATTAATGGATTACCAGAAAATTTAGTATCTGGAAAACGATATTTATTATCATGGCACGAATGCGGTGCATCAACCTCAAAAGTTGTTTTACCTCCTCAATTTGAAGCACCATCTGGTATATTCACCGCCGATTTAGAAATTTTTATCCTCAAAGGTACAATTAAAATTGGAGAATGGCAGTTAAATAAACATTGTTATTCTTTTATTCCCGCAGGTGTACTAATTGGTGATTGGAAAGTTCTAGGTAATCAAGAAGTCGAAATTCTGTGGATGGAAAATGGTTCGGTTCCTTTTGAGTATCAAGAAGCTGAAAACAATCATCCAGATGCAAGATTAAGTGAATTTATTCCAATATTAGATAGTAAATTGCTTCCTTGGGGAAAAACAGATACTGCTCAATTTGTACAAGCAAATAAAAAGTGGTTGAGAAAAGATAGTAACGGTGGTGGAGTTTGGTTACTTGCGGTTTTACCTCACTATGATGGCAAATACCAAATGATTCAATCTTATAATGAAGAAGCTTATGGTTTGGTAGGGTATGTTGATATAGGGAATTACTGTTTTGCAAAAGATTGCTTTGCTTATTGTCCAAGTTTTAGTACTCTTCCCATACACAAAAGCGAAGATGGTGGTTTGTTTTTTGTCAGAGTCGATAGAGATTTATCGAAAATGGGAACTGTATCGTCATATGCAGGTTAAATTCTTGTTTTAAGTTAAATATTAAATTAAATATGAATTCCCATTACAAAAAAATCATCCTCAAACAGTTTGCTGACGATTTTAATTCTGCAATTGAAATTATAAATATTCCCATACTCAAACCCGCAGCTAATGAAATATTAATCCGCAATAAATACGCTGGGATAAATGCTGGTTTTGACACTTTATCTTGTCGTAATAAAATACCTTACGTTAACCTTACTCTTCCTTTTGATTTAGGTGTAGAAGCAGTAGGAGAAGTAGTAGAAATAGGGGAAAATATCAAAGATTTAAATAAAGATATAAAAATAGGTGATGCTGTAGTTACAACCTTACGAGGAGGTTATTGTGAATATCGGACAATTGAAGCGAAACTTGCTGTAAAAGTACGCGAACCAACACCAGAAATATTAACATTAATGCCTACTGGTGTTTCAGCTTTGATAGCTTTAGAGCAAGTAGGAGAAATGAAAAGTAATGAAACTGTACTAGTGACAGCAGCAGCAGGTGGTACGGGACATATTGCTGTACAGTTAGCAAAATTAGCCGGTAATCACGTTATCGGTACCTGTGGAAGCGAAGCAAAGACAGAATTATTAAATAAATTTGGATGTGATAGAGTTATTAATTATCGGAAAGAAGATGTAAATCAAATTCTCAAACAAGAATATCCCCAGGGAATCAACCTTATTTTTGAATGTGTCGGGAAACAGCTTTTTGACACTTGTATCGATAATTTAGCTATTCGGGGACGTTTAATAGTAGTTGGTAGCATTTCCGAATATACTCAACATCCAGAAAAAGTTTTGCAACCCCGGATTTACCACAAACTAATGTGGAAAGCAGCTTCTGTACGTGGTTTTCTTAACCCTTTGTATGCAGAATATATCGAATCAGCACAAAAGAAATTATTAGATTTGTTTTACAACAATAGGATTAAAGTCGCAGTAGATTCAACCCAATTTAAAGGAATAGAATCTATTCCAACAGCTGTCGAACATTTACTTAATGGAAAAAACTGCGGTAAAGTTGTCGTTGAATTTTAACTAAAACTCATTATTCTCAGTTTAGCAGTTTTCAATGCCCAATGCCCAATGCCCTATTCCCTTTTTATATTAAATCTATTCCAACAAAAATCTCCGCTTCACTAATTGTACAGGTCGAGCATTCATTGGAAAGATTTGAGAAAATGTATTTACTTGTTGAGTCGAAATTTCTACAGGTTCTTTTAGAACAATCCAGCTTACTGTTTCCGAACAAGGTGGTGTGGTTAAAGAACCGAAATAACGATAATAGTCTTGGTCTTCTGGTAATAAGTCAGAAGCACTAATATTTACAGTAGAGATAGTCTTTTCACTACTTTTGATATTTGGCATTTCTTTCCAAACTTTTTGTAAAGTGGGGTTAGATTTACCTTCTTTTAGGAAAACACCAATTACAGCCAAATTTCCTTTGTCACCCTTATGAACTAAATGTAATTCCATCGGTAACGCTTCTCCTTCAACCTTATGCTCGCTAGGGTGATGGAAATGAAACTGTAGTAATTCATAACGTTCACCATCAAGAGTTAAAAAGCTTCCCGGCTGATAATTCACCTGGATGGTATGACCGTTATTAATAATACGAAGAGGACTATCTTTATAGTTTATTTCTAGAGGATTTAAATCCGCATCAACTGCTGCTTGAAGGTTAATAGGAGATTGATTGTTACCCGCTTGACAAATATTAAACTCGTCAGAAAGACTACCCCAATTTTCCGGACCTTCTTGACCAATATAGCCCCAAGCAGTTTTACCTTCCTGCTTTGATGCTGAGATTAATGAGCTACAGCCAAATAAAGAACTTGCAGCAATTCCAGTAGCTGAAACTAAACCTTTTCTTAGTAATTCTCTTCTTTGCATAGGTCTCTTATTTAATACAATTCAACGACCGTAATTTGTTTCTTCTGTTCATAATATTTGATGGTTTTAGTCAAGTATCAAGAAATACATTATATGCTTTAATAATAAGGTTGTCATATCAATTTAATATTGACAGTTAGCTTTGATTATGATTAGTTTCGAGACCTGCTGTTGTTATTCGTCCACTTTAAGGTTGATTAGTTTGTAATTACGTTTACAACTTGCCTTGTTTTAGTTAAAAATATTGAAAACAAGCATAAACCATCACTGTATGATTTTCTTTAAATAAAAAATAATAAAATGACAAAACCTTCAGAAAACGCTTTAAAAGTTGCACATCAAGCATTTGAATATTTTAGTAATGGTTTAGCAACAGGGGAATGGAATGATTTTTTAGAAATGCTTACAGAAGACTTTTATTTCTGGTTTCCCCAAGGTAAATACCATGGCTTAAATGTTGGTAAACCGCGAGCAAAAGAGTTTTTTGATTATGTTTCTCAAGCTTTTAGCCCTGGAATTACAATTACTTCAGTAGAAAGAGTAACTAGCAACGATACAACAGTAGTATTTGAATTTCGCGATGAAGGAAAATTAATGGGACAACCCTATAAAAATCGAGTTGCAGTATCCTTTGATGTGCGTGAAAATCAAATATGTGGATACCGAGAATACTTTGGTAGCGATGGAAAATCGAATTGAATCAGTTACCAATTACCTTAATTATTCTCAGGATTGGGTTGATTAAGTTCTTGATATTTAGCTGCTGCTAATTCATAAGCTGATAAATATTCTTGGCCACCTAGCATTACTTCTCCATAGTATTCATAAGGTGCATTACCGTAAATTGGTAATGGGTCATCTTCTGGATAATCTTCTTTTGACTCTTCAATTATCTTTTTAAGTTTTTTGACTGTAAAAGTTTGCGCTGTGAAGTACCACATTTCTTGAGATTCCTTGGTTAAATGCGGTAAATTTGGGTCAATTATTCGCGAATCTACTTCTATCCAAGCATGTTCGAGAAGTTGATAAGACGACTTGCGTTTAAGAACCAAAAATCCTTGAGCATAAATTCCCCCCTCTGTAACCAATAAAGCTTTATAAGCATTGTCGAAGGGTTTCTTAGATTTACTTTCGATTTGAGCAGAAATTTCTCGCGAAGCAGTTTCATCAAGCAACTTATCCATCGGTAGCAAGAAAAAAGCAGAAACTACAGTTAACAGTTTATCAGCGAACAGTCATCAGTGTTAGCGTAGAGTGTCCCGGAGGGACATACAGTGAACAGTTATCAGCGAGTTATCAACCATTAGTGAGGAATTGAGAGAAGAGGTTATTTATAAAATAAACATTACTTATTACTTATTACTTATTACTTTCTACTTATTACTTTCTACTTGCTACTTGCTACTTTCTACTTGCTACTTCTAACTGTTCACTGATGACTGATAACTGATAACTGCTGCTAATGTAATAATGATTCCTAACGCTACTAATGCTGCTAATAATACTTTTTGATAAATGCGATTGAGTTTGTCTTCGCTGAGTTTTCTTTGACTTCTCTCTTTTTTTAATTCTGCAATTAATTCGTTTATTCTGGGTTTTTGCTTTTTCTGAATTATTGCGGCTAATTAATCTTGTTCTTGCTGATATCTATCGGCTGGTTTTTCGTGTATCAAGACTACTATCCCTGCTTCTACAAAAATCCTCAATACTAAATCTAATTGATTGGTTTCTTTGCTTAAATCTTCTAAAGATAATGCTCTTAAGTCTCTTTCTAATTCCGAGCGGGTTTTCAGCGGACGAGTACCTTTTTCATCTGTTAGTAAATATAATATTAATTCGGCAACTTGACGATTTATATCACCGCAGTCTTCTACTACTTCTTTCATGTAGCGTTTGACTAGTTCTTCTTTTGGTCCGCTGTTTTCATAGCTTACTAATGTGGTGATATTATCGGTTTGTAGCTGCGCTCCGACTACCTGTAGTTCAATTGGGCGAACTTCTCCATATTTCGCGGATAAGTCTTGTACTAATCTCTCGATAAAACTTGCTTCTAAATGAAAATTAGAATGTTTTGTTAAACGCTGAATTAATGATTTTGCGTCTGGTGAAGCAAAGTTATCTAATTTATAAAGAACGTTCTTACTGAGAATATCATTATTAATAATATTCATGCTTGGTAAACGATTACATTCTAGTAAATAATGTAGATAATCTTCTCTCAAGGATAAAATAACTTTGACGCTTAAAATATTTAAACATTCTCCCATGAATTCAAAAAACTGCTTTCTGTGGTTTGTTGAATCATAAACAAAGAAGAATTCTTCAAATTGGTCAAAAATTAAGACTATTCGTAAGTTTCGCCATTCACTTTGTCGCAATATCTCTAAAATATCTTCTGGTGATTCGGGATTAGAAAATGGAAACTGATAAGCTTTTTTCCCTAATTCTCCTTCTACTCCAAATTGGATTCCTTTAGATTTTAAAGCTTGAATTAATAGTTTTCCTATTTCATATACCCAATTAGTATAAGTTCTGACTTTTATTGGTACTATATCTTGTAAACCAATAGAACTATGTTTTAAAGCTGGAACTAAACCTGCTTCGACTAAAGAGCTTTTACCAACACCAGAATATCCATGAATAACTATTATTTTACAGTCAGGACGAGCTATTTTTTCTACTAGCTGTTTTACGTCTTTTCCTCTACCTGATGCAGTCATTTCTGGTGCAACTGTTTCTAATACTGATGCTGCTTGTATCGAGGTTGTATGTAAAGTTTCTACTATTAATTTTGCTTGTCTTTGGGGTTGAATTATTCCGGCTCCAATAAAGGCTCGAAAACCATATTGCTGTTCGATTGAACGCTGTTCTAATTTAACTCTAAATGCTTCTAAATACAGAGACTGTTCCCAATAAACTTCCTGTAAAGCTTGTAAAATACGAATATATTGATGTGGGTTATCTTGAGAACCAATATCACGAGCCATTTGTAGATGTTTTACAGCTCGTGGTTTTTGGTCGAGATGCCTTTCTGCTATTGCTAATAATAGTAAGTATAATGCGCGATTTTGTAACTGTGCTGAGGGTGCTTTGGCAATATTATGTAATGCTTGATAGGCATATTGTTTGCTTTGGGAATATTTATTTTGACTTGATGCAACTTCAGCTAAAAATCCATAAGCTTGCGCTACTCTTAACGGGTTTCCATATAATTGTTGTAAATCTAAAGACTGCTGAGCAACTTTTTTTAATTCGCTCCAATCTTCTAAACGCTGTAAAACCTCACCCAAAGGATTAATAAATTTAGCAACTAAATTCGGATGATTTGCTTCAATAAAAATATCAATACTTTTTTGAAAATGCTTCTTAGCTTTTTGTAGATAATCTACCGATTTTAAACGATATCTTTGAGCTTGTTGAAAATAGCATAACCCGATATAAAACAAAATTACTCCCATACGAAATTTAGAATTTGGGAGAAGGAGAGAAGGGAGAGGGAGAGAGGGAGAGAGGGAGAGACAGGGAGAATAAATTTTTGGTTGTTTGATGCATAATTGATTGGTGTCTATTGATTTTTGCCAATAAGCCAAACTTTGATAATAATATTTCAAAGCTTGTTCCATCTGATTTGTTAAATAAGCATCTTGTCCTAAAACAAACTCTACACTAGCTTTCAGAAAAGGTTCTAATTCATATCTTCTACCTTGTAAATCTTGGAATGCAGTAATCACTTCTCGACGACGCAGATATCCCATTTGCCAACCCAAGCAATAAGCATCTGCCGCTAATGATGTTGCAAATAAAGCATCGGTGTCCTCCTTCAGAGTTTCGGTTAACTCATTGGTTGCGATCGCAAATTCTGTAGTAGTAGCCCAACTCTCGAAATCGCTTGCAGAGCGTACTAATTGCGGCAACACTTCATCCGTTATCCACAGCACAACCGGAAAGTGAAACCGCTTGCGAAACTCCTCCCGCACCTGATTAGTAGCGCTCAACAATTGTTATAAAATTTGCACAGATTCTAAGTAAAAAACCATAACGGCATCTGGTGCAATATCCATA
>CAKZYM010000710.1 GCA_937884685.1 uncultured Calothrix sp. | reverse complement strand
AAACTGACAAAAGATGGTTAATTCACATAACACGTAACTTACTACTTACTACATACTACTTCCTACTTACTACTTACTACTTACTACTTCCTACTTCCTACTTCCTACACAATAGCCGTCTTCACCTGTCCTGCATAGATAACTCTAACTACTCCACCCCAAGCGCAATTACAAACTGCTGTATCGGGTAATGCAGGCATTTTATTAACAAGCACTTTCGTTGAACCAGGGTACCAAGGAGCGACAATTGAGGGTACGCAAGGCATAGGGGTTAATACTCCCATAGCAGCAGTAGTCGCAGATGCGACAGCGGGATTAGCAAGGGAAGTACACATTGCAAAAGGTAGAATGTTAGCCATAGGGGCAAAATCCATGATAGAAGCCGCTGGCATTCCATTAATAAGTACTGGTGGACCTTTAGGAATCGCAATAAAACTACTAGGAGCAGTTCCAAAAGGTACGCATTGCAGAGAAGCACCGGTAACGACATGTAAAGGCATAGTTTTTCTCCAATTATGTTTTTAGTGTGGGGAGAGGCTAGAGTAGCGAGTAGCAAGTAGCAAGTAGCGAGTAGCAAGTAGTAAATATAGTTTCAGGTGAGATAGAAATGCTTCTATAGAAAAGATAATTGATTGAGTCTAATTCAAACTTGTACTAATCCGCAAAATTAACGTGGTGGAGTACTACTAGCTACTCATAATATCTAATTCATCGAAATCAGGGGAGCAGATACAGTAATATTCGCATCACCTTTAACTGTAGTTGTTGCACCTGTAACTGTAGTTGCTGTACCTTTAACCGTAGTAGCGGCGCTACCCTCAACTGTAGTTGAAATACCTTTTACAGTCATTGTGGCTGAGGAATTTACGTTAATTCCAGATGGTCCTAATTCAATTTTGCTACCACCCATCTTTAAGGTGATGCTGCTTGAAGACATTTCGATGCTGCTTCCTCCGACTGTAAGTTTAATTTTCTGAGTTGCTTTAATATCAATTTCACCTTTGGAATCAATAGTAATTTTTCTGCCGCTGTCATCTAATTTACAAGTATTTCCACCATTAGTTTTAATTTCAATGTGTTTATTTTGGTCGTCTAAAGTTACTTGATGACCACCATTAGTTTTAATTTCAATTGCTTTTTCACTGTCATTCAAATTTACTTGATGACCGTAAACTGTATCAATATAAACACCTTTTTTACTGTTGCCTTTATCTTCCTCAACAAACTGAAGGGTGTGTCCGGTACGAGTTTTAACCGTTCGCAGACGTACCTGACCCGACACAACGGAATCTTCTGGGCTTGTGGGTGGTGCGTCTTGACCATTCCAAACTCCACCAATCACGAAAGGACGATGAATATCGCCATGTTCAAAACCAACTAGTACTTCGTCATTGACTTCTGGTAAACAATCGAAGCCTCTATTTTTTCCCGCACCGATGGAAACGACTCTAGCCCATTCGCTTTCATGTTGTTCGGTCAAAGTAGGAAATTTAACTCTCACTCTTCCCCATTTTTTCGGGTCGTTATTGTTAGAAACAAGACCGATTAACAGCGTTTGTCCGGGTTGTAAGCGAGGTTGGGGAGAAACAAAGGTAAATAAATCATCTCCGCGCAATCCCCTAACGCTAAATTCTGTAGTGTAATTTCTATCTCGAAATAAATGGCGAGTTTCGGTGACATAATAGCTACCGCTATATTTACCAATTTTTTTTAATTTGATTACTTTACCAGGTCTAATATCGGGATTTCCCTCTGAAGAAGCATCAGCTTGGACAAATTCACCAGAAAGTTCGTTGTAAAGTGCTTGAGCAATAGCCTCTGCTTCTGTTGATGAAGAAACGGGTTTATCTACGACGATTGTTTTGGGAGTACCTGTAAAAGCTGTGCTGATTTCTTTCCCTTTCCCTTGACCTGTTTTAGTGAGAACTTGGGAATTTTGAGTGTTTTTAGTAGAGACAATAGCCTGCTTATTTTGGTAATCCCAACCTCTGACTTCAACTCCACTAACTTGTTCAGCGCTACTAACACGAACATTAAATTTAGAAATATCTTTGAGCCATTCTAAACTTAAGGAACTATTTTGTTTCGGTTTGCGAAAATGCAGTTTACCATCTTGAACAAATAACTCAAAACCATTACGAGCCGCTCTCTCTCGCAGAAATTCCATGTTAGTCTGGTTTTCTTGAAAAATATAGCCAACTGGGTCTCCAAATCCATAGGGACCACCAGTAACATCAACTGTACCTTTAAAAATTCCGACCTCAGCAATTATTTTTTTGACTATATCCGAATCCTTCATATTCTGAAAAGAACGGTTGTAGCGTCCTCGATGTAAGCGATGACTGACATCGTAACCCCTAACAATAATTGGTGCTTGAGATTCTGAATTAAATTGTGCTTCAATTGCAGTAATCTCTCCAGAAAGTAAAATACCTGACTTTGCATCGCTAAAATCAGCATCCTCAGTGGTACTAGAAGTAAAACCGATTTCAATCGACTTACCAATAGTAAAAGTTTCGTCATGTAACCAAGGGTTTTCATTATCACGACTAGAAAAATAATCGTTGCGAATAACCAAAGTAAACATCCCCGGTAAATGCAAACTTTCTTCTATCGAAATTTGCAAAATGTCATTAAGCAAATCGTCACTAGCAGCATTCCCGTCAATTTTGAGAATCGGTTGAGAAACGTACTTCACGGATATAGATACCTTAGAGTGAATAGGGATTAGGGAGTAGCAAGTAGCAAGTAGCAAGTAGCAAGTAGCGAGTAAGGAGTATTAAATAAAGAGTAACGAGCTAGTCGCTATGACAATATATTGTTGTATTTTTTCATATTAAATAACTCCAATCATCATAACTTTTTTCATAAAAATGTCTCTATCTCACCCAAAACTCATAACTTGTTACTTGCTACTCATAACTCGCTACTTATTACTTATTACTTATTACTTATTACTTATTACTTATTACTTGCTACTTTTATCAAATCCGACTCCCACGATTATCACCACTACGATTGACATTACTGGGAGTTCCCATTCTTGGTTGAGAGGTGGATTCGTCAATTTCTTCGAGAGTCAAATTAAGTTTTGCTCTAACGGGAGTACCATCTGGTAAAAACATCGTTAATTTGTAATTTAAACTGGTGATAAAACAGCGGACAAACTGATGACTACCCCAAGTAAAAACAAAAGTGGGGGGACGTTTGTTCTTATCGCTGCCACTTTCTGTAAAGTCTAATGCTTTCTGAAATTTATGAAGATAGGGTAACACGCTTTTACTACCACCTTGCTCGTAGGTATCTAGCAAAATATCGCTAATTGTTAATTTACAGGGTTCTGGATAGGCAAAATTTGCTTTAGGTAAACCTTTACTCGTTCTCGCACCTTTATTTTTAGTCAGATTGATTGACTGAGAAAAGTTTAGTTCAGTAGGATTAAACATAAATTCAATTGTGCCACCCCCATCAGAAGAAATCAGTTGTGCTTTAACTAATGACATCGTAACCTTCCATCACCGTGATACAAATTTTACCAATAAATGCGACCATGATAACCGCGACCGTGACGTTCTTGTTCTATTCTGAGCCGCTGTTTGAGTTGTTCGTAGACAACGACTGCTAATTTTTCTAGGGATTTTTTGTCTGTAGCATCAGCTACTTCATCACTTTCTTCTTTACTTTCAGAACTTTGATTAGATACTTGAACTGTGGCTATATTCTCCGAAGACTTTGCTTGTATGGTGCGATTCTTTGAATTATTCTGCGATATGGTTTGTCGAAGGATGCGTGTAGGAGTCGTTTTTCCCTTAACCAAGTGATTAAAATCTGACCATCCAGAAGAAGAAGAAGCATTATTTATTAAAGCATCTGGAATGGTGGAAGTCGGTTGTAACTGTTTTTCAACCTTTCTTTGTACTTGATTCTGAGGAGATTGATTAATTTGTGTAGGTGATGATGTGATATCTACTTGAGGGGAATTAATTGACGTAAGTGGATCTAAAACAGTCAGATTTTGCAGCACAGTTGGTAATTGAGGTATAGTTTGTTCTTCCGAACGTTGAATAGTTGTTTCTGGTGAAGGTTGAATAATATTTCGAGTTTCCGAATAACTAATATCTGTTCCCACAGAAGAATAATTATTGTCGTTCGTGGGAATAATAGTTTGGGATTCTTCTGTTATGGGAGAACGTTGGATTGAATTTTCAACTTGTGGTGAATAGGTATCTGTTCATAAAGAGGAATTATTATCTTCGGTTGAGTAAAGAGAAGTTTGATTTTGATAATATT
>CAKZYM010000709.1 GCA_937884685.1 uncultured Calothrix sp. | reverse complement strand
GATGCAATTGAGAGTATTTTAAATTATCTCTTCCAAGCCAAGACATCAAGTATTTTTTCTCAAGCTTTAGCTAATGTGTCTGTATCTGATTTAAGCAATAGTCTGGGTCAAATTAAATTATCTCCACAATTTTTGAACATGGAGGACACATCTAAACTATGGTCAGCATTACAAACTCATTATCGACCTTCTGCTAGTTATCAAGCGTCGATGGTACTTATAGATACTAAATCATAGTAAATAAAATATCAAAACAGTTATATGATGATTACAAATATTGATGATTGGTATGAAGTTAATCAAAGATATACATTAGCAGCTATGGGAGTAGTCCGTAGTGCTGTAGAAAAGCTCACTTCAAGCAATGAGAACAATCAAGATTGGCTAGAACAGCAAAAAATAAGAGAAGAAACTTTGCTATTGGTAGCCAGAGAAATGCCTTTTCCTTCGGCTTTGGATAAATTATGCACGAGATTTGAATTATCTGAATTTGAGAGAAATATTTTACTTTTATGTGTGAGTATAGAGCTTAGTCATGATTTTCATCTTTTGTGTGCTGAAGCTCATAAAGAACCACAAAGAACTTATCCAACATTTAGTTTAGCTTTTGCCGCTTTTCAAAATTCTCACTGGGATGCGATCGCACCTAATGCTCCTTTAAGACGTTACCAATTAATTGAATTAGCTCCAGAAAAATCATTAACTTTGGCACCACTAAGAATTGATGAGCGGGTTCTCCACTACCTTTCGGGAGTGGAAGCAGAAGATGAAAAACTTATGGGGCTGATTGAAGGTTTCCACAGCCCTCAAATTTTAGTGCAATCTCATCAGACAATAGTACAGCAAATAGTTAGTATGTGGTCTTACAACCACCTTGAAAATGAATTTGTACCTGTAGCACAACTTTGTGGTGCAGAAACTAACAGCAAATTTGGGATAGCTACTGAAGTTTGTCAAATTTTGGGTAGAAAACTGAAAATAGTCTCTGCTCAAGCTGCACCTTCTGTATTTAGTGAAGTGGAGAGCTTAATTCGTTTATGGGAAAGAGAAGCAGTATTAAGTGAAAGTATTTTACTTGTCAATTGTGACACAATCGATGTTAACGACACAGTCCGCATAGGTGCAATCAAAAATTTTATCGCACGACTAAAAGGTTTTGTATTTGTTGCTAGTCAGGAGATAATGCAGATAGGTCAGCGTCCTACAGTTAGTTTTGATGTCTGCAAACCGACTACCCAAGAGCAAAGCTTGCTTTGGCAACGAAATTTAAGTTCCGATGTAGCTCCCCAATTAAATGGTCTAGTAAAAAAATTAATTGCCCAATTTAATCTTACTCCTGCAAAAATTCGCTCTGCTTGTGCCCAAACTACAACTAGTTTAAACTCTCCAGATAAAAATGATTTGGGTAGTGCTTTATGGGATGCTTGTAGAGTGCAAGCGCGTCCCCGTTTAGATGAACTCGCTCAACGTATTGTTGCTGATTCTAACTGGCAAAATTTAATTTTACCGGATGCACAATCAGAAATTTTGCGCGAAGTAGCAGCTCATGTCAGACAAAAATATACTGTTTATCAAGAATGGGGATTTGGAAATAATAATTCACGGGGATTAGGAATTACTGCTTTATTTGCAGGTCCCTCCGGTACAGGTAAAACATTAGCTGCTGAAGTATTAGCTCAAGAATTAAGTTTAGATTTATACCGCATAGATTTATCTTCTGTGATTAGTAAATATATCGGTGAAACAGAAAAAAACTTGCGACGAGTTTTTGATGCAGCCCAAGAAGGAGGAGCTATATTACTGTTTGATGAAGCAGATGCACTATTTGGTAAACGCTCAGAAGTCAAAGATAGTCGCGATAGGTATGCAAATATCGAAGTCAGTTACTTACTGCAACGTATGGAATCTTATCCAGGATTAGCAATTCTTACAACTAACCTAAAAAACTCAATCGATACAGCATTTATGCGAAGGATTCGTTTCCTAGTTCAATTTCCCTTCCCTGATGCTGCTCAAAGAGCCAAAATTTGGCAAAATGTCTTCCCCAAAAATACTCCTCTCAAAAATTTAGATACAGATAAATTAGCTCAGTTGAGTGTTACTGGAGGTAATATTCGCAATATTGCACTTAATGCAGCTTTCCTTGCAGCTGACTCCAAAGAACCCGTACAAATGAAACATATTTTGCGCGCAGCTCGTACAGAATATATCAAATTGGAAAAATCTTTAACAGAAGCAGAAATTGGTGGTTGGGTTTGATATCTGGTAACTTTCACAATCTGCTGTAATCAAAAGCATTTAACTATTTGGATACAAGTATTGCAGTCACTAAACCCTTCCAAAAATTTCGCAATTCGCTTTCAATACAGTGGGGGAACCCAAAGTAGCGAAGAGTATGATGTTATTGGTACAAATTTGGAAGTTGCTCTTGGTAAAAAGATGGGAATCTTTGGTCGTTTTAAAAGTAAATGATAATTTATCAGTTTCACCCATTGTGCAGATTATTACTGACCCCGGAAATACTCAATCAAATACTATTTTTACAGGGACTTTGCGGACGGTGTTTTCTTTTTAAAAGATTTATTACGGATTGTGGATTTATAAATTTATAATCTTTTTTACAAATTTTATAAGTAATAATCCAAATCCCCGTAAATTAAAGACTCCAGATATTCTTCAGCGAAACTTTTACTATATGTTGGCTGATTCTCCTTTAAACATTTATCTGCTGCTTTATCTGCTAATTTATTTTGTTTTCTAGGAATCCAACAGAGGGAATAAGCATCAAAATCAGACAATAAATTCAAAACTTGCTCGCGATAATCTAAAAATTTAGAGTTAGGTTTTATCAAATATTTTCCTGATATCTGATAAATAACCATTTGGCTATCACCTTTGATTTCAAGTTTAGATATTCCTAATTCTTTAGCTTTCTCAAGACCAATAATCAATCCTTCATATTCTGCATCGTCTGCAAAAGCACGAGGAAGAAATTTGGTAGTTGTATGATAAGTTAAATCGGGCATTTCAATAACTGCGGCTGAAGCTGAAATCCCCGGTCGTCCTAAAGATGTACCATCAAAAGTAAGAATAGGTGGTTTTGTAGCACGAGCAGCCAACTGTGCTTGTTTTCGAGCTTTTCTTTTTTCAGAATTATGCAGTCGTTTTCTGGTTACATCCTTCAACGGTTTCTTTTGCCAAGGGATTTTTAATTGCTCCGAAATAAGCTTCATTTTCTCAATAGCTTCTACTTTAGACTTCGGAGCATTTTCAATCAAAATTCTGACGATGTGCCACTTATTTTTACCCTCTCGCCTAAATAAACAAATTTGATATTGATTAAGCTCTAATGGAGTTAAAGCAATTATTTTTTTCGGTGGAGCCATTTTCCTAATTTAGTCGCTTATTTACAAATTATAAAATTGTAATTATGTAATCAAACTATTAAATTAGAACAATTCCAATCCTGCTTCACGCATAGCTTTCCACAAATTGCTTCTTCTTCGGTGGTCAATTCTCCACTGTTTCAACAATGTTTCATAGTTATTTGGATTTAATTCCTTCAACGCAGTCATCCATTGAGCGTGTTGGGTATAATCCGATTTTTGAGCTAATTCGGGTTGGGGAATAAATTGGTGTAACTGCTCTCGCCAATAAGTTAAAACCCTTTCCCATAAATCCGAAGATGCATATTGCTGCAAATAAGTTTGCCGTGATTTATCATCAGCAGAAGATAATTTCTCTGGTTGAATAACAACTCGGTAAAACCTGGGATAAAGATTTGTGGGTTGGTTACCTATCTCTATTAAATCCTTGGTTAGCAACCGCAGTAAATTATATTCCTCGCCTAACTCTGCTTTATCTAATGGTAAATTTGTTAACCAGCTTGTAATCTTTTCTTGGAACCAAGTTTTCCCCTTTCGTGAATCTGCAATACTATCAATTAGCCAGTGTAGCCACCAATTCTCAACAGCATTTGCTCCTTGGAATTCTAAATAATAAGAGCGGGGTTTGGTACGACGGATGATATAATTATGCCAAGATTGAAACAAAGCTTGTTGTATACTTTCAGAAACAGGTACCTCAGTAAAAGTTTGGAACATAGTTGACCAATCATAACTATGTGTAAAAGCAATCTTCTGGATTTCCAAAGCATTCGCTCGTTCAGATTCACCCAGTCCCCGAGCCGTTTGTTGGTAGTAATGCAGCAGGGTTTTCTCGTTTTCCCCATTCTGATTGCTGTAATGAATCCTACTGACAATGGTAAATAGCAAAGAAGTTTCTGGTGTCCAAGAGTTACCAACTTGACTTGATTGGAGCAATGCATTTAATGTTTCTTGAATTACACTCAAGCTTTGGGAATAATCTTGTTGAGCTAAAAAATCTTCTATCACCGGAAGCCCGTTTTGCCACTGTTGTGGAATAGTAGCTCTCATATTTACCAAATATCTTTCCGGTGCAAACTGATTTATCAGATGCATATAAATATGATGCCAAGGGGAGGAAGTATTATCTAAAGTTGTTTTCCATAGTGACCCTTCTTTACTAGCAGTAAACTCAGCTAAAATCAACTTTTGTTCTGTTTCAGATAACTGGGTAAAAAAAAATCACTACAGCATCATCGTCTAAGCTAATCAAAGAAAATTGTTCTTCCCATTCCCTGACTTGTTTTGTAAAATCAAACGCATTTTTTCGTTTACTTTGAGCTACCAGCCATTCCCATTGCAAAAAGCAATTAGTAATATTTTCTTCCAAATATATACCGTCATCTATGTCCATCCAATCAGGTATTATAAAACTTCACCACAAATATATACAAATATAGTCAAGTATAATATTATTCCAATTTTTAATGTTCATAATTACTTTTGTTACGGCGCTAATTACTTATTAAGGGTAGTAGTGTTTAATATTTGAAGGGGTCGATTGCCGGATTATAACAACCATGCAGCTAGTACAGCACGGCGGAAATAAGCCAACCATTAAACAGCTAAAACTTTACCCTTATATGTCCACTTAAAAGGTCTAGCCATTGTATTATTAAAGTAGTCAATAAAATCGAGAATTCTTGTTTTTAGGTCTTCTTGACTCTTGAAGCTGGCACGCTTGAGTAATTTGCGAACTAAAATACTGAACCAAATCTCAATTTGGTTGAGCCAAGAAGAATGTAATGGTGTGTAATGAAAGACAATTCGGTGGGTTGGATTAGTTAAAAAAGCTGCACGAGATTTCATTGATTTGAGGATACCACTTTTACCCTTAACACCCAAGTCAATATTTAAACCTTCTTTTTCTGCGACAAAACGAACCAATGACTCCGATTGATGAGTATTCAGGCAATCCATAATTAGATGCCACTTTTTAACATTTGGGTCACTTTCAATGATTTGACGAATATTAAAGAGAAAATCTGATTCAGTTCTGGAATCTCCACAATTTGGCTTGATAATTTTACCAGTGGCAACATCAAAATTGGCGATCAAGGTTTGAGTTCCATGACGGATGTACTCAAACTCTTTTCTTTCTACTTTACCTGGTCGCATTGGTAAGTCTTTTTCTAAACGTTCAATAGCTTGAATACCCGTCATTTCATCAATTGATATTGTACGTTCTCCGCTAAGATGACGTTCTATTGCACTGATGTATAACCCTGTAACATCTTCTACTTTTGCATCAAATTCTTCGTCCACAGGGGGGGGTTAACCAGTAGCGAGTCTGGTGGGGTTTTAGTTGTGCTTCTTCTAATAATCTTCCAACATGGCGAACTGATATGTTTTCAATAATGCCTTGTTTCATTATTTCGTCCGTCAATTCCTTTGATGTCCAGTGACTTATTGGTCGTCCGTAGTCTTCGGGGGGTGAACATGCAAGGGCAAATAACTCAATTACTTGCTCCATACTAAATTTTACGGGTGCCCCACCACGCTCTGCATCTTGTAATCTTTGAGTTATCGATAATTCTTGGGAAGCAGTTTCTAACCATCTATTTCGCCATAAACGAGCCATATCTCTACTAATACCTAATATTCTAGCTATTTGGCGATGGTTATTACCCTCAGATGCCATTAGAATTATCTTGGCTCGTAATACTACTTGTTGTGCTGCATTATGTCGGTTGACCAATTGTTCAAGTTTTTGGCGATCGCAATCACTTAAATTTAATGGTTTTGGAGCTAATCGTGCCACACCCTTCTACCTTTTTTTGAACCGCTTACTGTTTTAACCTAGCTTTTTTAGTATCCCACAATAATGGTTGCTTTATTTACGCCGCACTGTACTAGTATGGTTCTAATAACAATAGAGTGCTATGAAAAAGAAATTATTATATTCGGAAAATATAGAACTCAATTTAATGACTCTTTGACTAGTGAATTATTAAATTTAAAATCCGATGAAATAGATGAATACCTAGATGCAAAAGAAGAATTTGAAAAGATTTTAAATAAACACAATTTAATGTTTAACCAGCAAGCAATTTATCAAAAGTATAAGATTGAAATTTAATAATAATCAATAGCTCCTTTTCCTTAAATAAATAACTACTACTCCTGTACCTATTTCCTTCCTCCGCATACTCTATATACTCTAAAGTTTTTTCCTCAATAATCTTCCATCAACAATCAAACATTACCGAAAATAAAATAACCGAGAATCATAAAAAACAAAATTTTTCAATCCACATCAAGCGTTTATTTTGTCAACTACATAGAAAAATGAACTTATAACGGTATTTTTAATAACTACCGGTTTTACAAAAATTAATATTCTAACTCGTTAAAAAACTTTTTTTTATAAGACCTTCTCAAGCATGTAATACGTTTTCAAGGTCAACTACCAACTTTTATCAACTTATTAACCTCAAAAATTTAAATCAAATAATATCGGCGCTACAGAGTGTACAAATCTCATGTTACACCCAAATGGACTGTAATCTCGTTCATAAATAGGAAACTTTTTCGACTACTCGGAAATACAAATTTTTGTAAATTAAATATTACAGATTATGTATACAAAATTTCTATCTAATTCACCTCTTTTAACTAATTAAATTCCCCTCTACTTATCAATCACCTCTCCTTGAAAACATTTCTCTTTATCCAGGGAATCATAAGCTTGTGAATCAAACTTTTGACAACTTATAGATTAATAGTATTTTAGTACTATATAGATGAGAACTTAAAAATTATGCAGTCACTTCACAGGATTAGTGCAGGGGATTTACAAAGATTTTTAGATGCTCCCGAAGACTTATTGAATGAATCGGAAGAAACGCAAATTGCTGTTGCTGCTTCTTCCGAAACTCCTCGCAGTCTTTTAGAGGTTTTGGTTAACAGCGATTATTCCGAAGTTGTGGAAGCATCTCGTTTACAAGTTAATTGGGTGGATGAAGAAAGAGGAGATTATCGAGAAGCTGTATCGGAAGTGTTGCGAGAAAATGATAGGATAGCAGTCGAATTGATGCGATTTGCTGCCGTACCTCCGGATTTTTTGAGTGAATGGGTTCCGGTGAACAAGTTAATTCAAGGATTGAAAAATGAATATATGCCTTTGCGGTATCGGTTGCAGTTGTTGGAAAGATTATCGCGGGAAGGGGAATTAGAAGCGAGGTTACAGGTAGCAGAGTCTTTGGAAACTCCAGTTTCGATTTTGGAATTATTGGCAGGGGATATAGATTTAGC
>CAKZYM010000708.1 GCA_937884685.1 uncultured Calothrix sp. | reverse complement strand
CTCATGTTTCAAAGCTAGAGAAGTCTTGATTAATCCTGCAACTCCCGCTGCTGCATCTAAATGACCAATGTTAGTTTTCACTGAACCAATGGCACAGAAATTCTTTTTCTCCGTACTAGAGCGAAAAACTTTGGTCAGCGCGGCAATTTCAATCGGATCGCCCAATGCTGTGCCACTACCATGCGCTTCAATATAGTCAATTGTTTCTGGTTCTACCTCCGCTAGCATTATCGCTTCGGCGATCGCCTCTGCTTGACCATCAACGCTAGGTGCTGTGTAACCAACTTTCTTGGAACCATCATTGTTAATTGCAGCACCTCTAATCACAGCATAAATACAGTCACCGTCGGCGATAGCATCTTGGACTCGCTTGAGAACCACAACTCCCACCCCGTTACCAGCAGTTGTTCCCTGTGCTTTGGCATCAAAAGCATAACAATGACCATCAGGTGATAGCGGCCCTCCTGGTTCATAAAAATAACCAGTTTTTTCTGGCAAACTAATAGAAACCCCTCCCGCTAATGCCAGATCGCATTGATAACTCTGCAAACTTTGGTATGCCAGAGTAGTAGCAACTAATGATGTAGAACAAGCTGTTTGAACCGTAATACTCGGTCCAGTAAGATTTAATTTATAAGAAACTCTGGAAGAAAGGAAACCTTTATCGTTTCCAATCATTTTTTGATATGATTCCCCAGATCCTAGTCGGTCATGATTGAGATCGAATGATATATAGTTATTTAAGCTAGCACCAGCATAAACACCAATTCTACTTTCACACTTGGTTGAATCGTTACCAGCTTGTTCCAAAGCTGACCAAGCACATTCTAAAAACAAGCGATGTTGAGGATCGGTAAGCTCCACTTCTTTCGGGTTCAAATCGAAAAATGGAGCATCAAATAAATCAACATGATCTAAAACACCACCAACTTTGACATAATTACTATCATTTACCAATGTCGCAGGTACACCAGCAGCGATTAATTCTTCATCCGTAAATAAAGATAAAGACTCTACGCCATTTCGTAAATTTTGCCAAAAAGACTCTATGCTGATAGCTCCCGGAAAGCGCCCAGCCATGCCAATAATAGCAATTCCTTCAATTTGTTCATCAGCTTTTTCACTATCATTATTTGTATTCATATCATTTAACCTTTTTTATTTTATTTATTTCCAAATCTGGACTCATACCAATTATCTATATGCTTGGAATAAATAATTCTCCTTCTATTTCTTGGTGTTTCCTTGCTTTTTCTACGGTAGTTGACGGTAAGCTAACTTTGTGTTCAATATTTAAAATTAATAGTGGACGAGTATACTTCCTAATTAAGTACAGGATTAAATATAATAAAAAACTCAATTAATCACTTTAAAATTTACATATGAGGGTACACCTTGGATTCGAGTTAAATCATTTTCAAAAATTACTGAACCATCATTATTCTCAATTTCCTTAAAACCGGCAAATTTATAAGATATATACATCATTCTATTACGATTATTTGGTACAAACTCTGCCAAAAGACGGACATTATTGCTTTGAGCTAAACTCATAATATGATTCATCATAATTGTGCCAACTCCCCTGGACATGACACGACAAGACATCAGTAAAAGCTTAATTGTCCATGATTTAGATTGGCATTCAATTAGAGCTAAACCAATTTTTCCATAGCTGCCATACTTATCTTCTAGACTTGCAATCAGCAGTTTATGGTTTTCCGATTGCCGAAAGTGATTAAGTTCGTCATAGGAGTATGTATAGCCAGTTGTATTCAACTGATTGGTTCTGACTGTTAACTCTTCTGCACGCTGTAAATCCTCTTCTTTTGCTCCTGATATTGTGAAATTCATATTTAGAGTAGCCAAGAATTCGTCTGCTGTACCAACAAATTCTTCCTCTGCGCTTTTACGTTCTATATCGCTAATGTACATCAATCTTCTAATTCGTGAATCTTCCGTAACAAAACGGGGATTCATCACAGGCATATCTAAAACATTACCTACCTCATCTGCATTTAAACAAAGAATTTCTGGTAAGGAAAATTTTACTTCTTCTAGTTCAAATAATTGGTCATCAATAAAAGCAATAGCATCTAGACCAATATTTAATAATTTTGTAATTTCTTTTAGAGAACTAACTTTAGAATTCCAGTTTATTTGTGGATATAAAAAATACTCTTTTAAATCAAATTCTTCTAACTTAGCGATTGCAGTTGTAAATTCATTTTTACTAGCTATAGATTGTAGTATACCACGACTATCTAAGGTTTTAATAATACTTAAAATATAGTTTCCCAGAGAAACTTTCTCATCTTCCAATAAAACACCCTGCCATAGTGTATTATCTAAATCCCAAACGACACATTTAATAACTTTTTTATCTTTTTGTTTACTATTTACGCTTTGCTCTTTAGTGCTAATCATATGTTAAATTTTCCCTACTAATTTCTTTTCCCCAATCGTAGAAACACTTGAAAACAGATAATCTTGATAACCCGACTCTGCGATAGTAATTTCTTGAATTTGAGTACTACCTTCAATAATTTCCATTATTTTAGAATCCCGTAAATACCTCTCAACAGGGTACTCACTACTACAACCATTACCGCCATGAATTTGCACCGCATCATTTGCTATTTTTGTAGCTACGGTAGATGCAAAGTACTTAGCAATAGAAGTCTCTGTAATCGAGTTTAGATTATTAATATCTTTGAGATAACCAGCTTGATAACATAACAATCTTGCTGCTTTGACGTTAGCTATCATCTGAGTAATCTTTTGACGAATTAATTGATGTTCTTTAAGGTAAACACCAAACTGCTTACGCTCGCTTGTATACTTATTACTAGCTGACAAACAAGCTTGAGCAATACCTACACTTCCCCATGCAACGCTGTATCTACCATAATCGAGTGCATAAGATGCAATGTAGGAAAATCCAAAGCCTAATTTACCAATCTTATTTTTTACGGGAATGTGACAGTTCTCAAAATGCAATTCTGCTGTCATCGAAGCCCTAATACCCAAAATACCACACATTGGTTTTACATAGAGTCCGGGGCTATTTTTTTCAACTAAAAAAGCAGTTGGTTTCCCTTCACATTTAGCGAATACTAAAAATACATCTGCTATTTGTCCGTAGGTAATCCATTTCTTTTGTCCATTTAGGACATAAGCATCACCATCAAGCGTTGCTGTTGTTTCTACACTTTTGGCATCGCTACCTACATTGGGTTCGCTTAATGCAAAAGCAGCAATGATTTCACCAGATGCAAGTTTAGGAAGCCAATACTCTTTTTGAGATTTATTTCCCCATTTGCACAAAGCTTGAGAAACCATGTTGTGAACTGTCAACAAACTTCGTACAGAAGAACATCCTCGTCCAATTTCCTCGTTAAGAATGCCATAGGTAATCATGTCCATCGCTTTACCACCATATTCTTGAGGTAATATGGCACCGAGAAAACCACGTTCAGCTATTTTTTTTATTAACTCTTTTGGAGTAAATTCCTTTTTATCCCATTCCCCTGCATTAGGAGATATTTCTTCATTAACAAAAGCTCTAAATTCAGCTTGATAGTTTTTTTGTTCAGCAGATAGTTCTAATTTCATAAATAAAATTTATTTATTAATCATTTACTTTTTGTTTAACATTCTTTGCCGAAGGTTCTCTGTATAACTCTGAGATAAAAACATATTTTTAATTTGGTTTAGAAGATTCAGTAAAGTTCCTTTAGAAGAAATTGCATGATAAAAATAATGAGGTGTAACATTTAGTACAGTTGATAAAAAGTTCTTTTGTATGAACAAATCTGGAATTTTAAAATCGTAAAAAAATGATAATGAAATATTTTCATCTACTGCTGTAACATGATGCCACCAATAAGCTGGTATATAGATTATTTCTCCCGGTAAAAGTATAATTTCTATTCTTTCTTGCCAAGGGAACTTTGGAAATAATTCCAAATCGAGAAGATGCGGAAGTACCTGACTATGATGTAAATATCCCATGCTATCTTCGATAGGTGGATAGAATGACAAATAATTTGAAGGGGGGAATAAAAGTATTTTTTTTCTACCTCTAATTTGCACAAAAAGATTATGCATTCCATCAAAGTGAAGGGGAGTAGTAGCAGTATAATTTTTACTTGAACACCCATACCAAAACTGAATAAGTGGTTTCCTGTTTATGTATGCAGGATAAGTTACATCTTCAATAATTTCAGGAAACCGCTCTTCAAAAAGTCCCTCAGATAAATAAAATTCTAAATCATAATTATTTTTATTACCATTTACTTTATCTTCTATATAGTCAATATATTTGCTAAACCTCATTTCTTTTATATTATAAAAGCCTTCACTACTAGCAAATTTTTTATAATTATCTAAAAAATTTTTATCACGACCCTGTATTGGAATTATATTATCTCCACAGTGTTCTTTAAGATAATTATTAGACCAATTCTTACAAGCATCCCAATGTGTCGCAACATCTTCAATTATAAAAGGCTGATATTGTTTCCATAACTTTGAGAATTCGTCTTTATTAGGTTTACTTATTCTCAAAATTGATTTAGCAGCATCAGTTTTCATAAAATTCCCCTGTAATTTAGTTTATGGAAGTTTTATACTTTCTAATATATGACTGTAGCCATATAAAATATTAATTCTCAACTCATTTATGAGTGACAACAGCAGTTTTACGTTCAATTAAATTAGCAATAGAGTTGATTGTACGGAAATTTTCAAACTCTAAGTCCTC